>CAZRLI010000352.1:0-2466 GCA_964600535.1 uncultured Steroidobacteraceae bacterium
TGGAGGCGGTGATCGATGCCGGCGCGTCGACCGTCAACATCCCCGACACCGTGGGCTATACGGTGCCCGACGAATTCGGCGAGCTGTTCCGCTACCTGCGCAAGAACGTGCGCGGCATCGAGCGTGCCCGCCTCTCCGTCCATTGCCACGATGACCTCGGCATGGCGGTCGCCAACAGCCTCACCGCGGTGGTGGCGGGCGCCCGCCAGATCGAGTGCACCGTCAACGGCATCGGCGAGCGCGCGGGCAACTGCTCGCTCGAGGAAGTCGTCATGGCGCTCAAGACCCGCGAGGCCTTCTTCAACCTGCGCACCGGCATCAACACGACGCGCCTGTACCCCGTCTCGCGCCTGCTGTCGAACATCGTCGGCATGCCGATTCCGCGCAACAAGGCCGTGGTGGGCGAGAACGCCTTCGCCCACGAATCGGGCATCCACCAGCACGGGATGCTGAAGCACCACTCGACCTACGAGATCATGCAGCCGGAGACCGTCGGCCTGCCGCGCTCGAGCCTCGTGCTCGGCAAGCACAGCGGCCGCCACGCGTTCCGCGAACGCGTGCAGCAACTGGGCTTCGAGCTCGACGACCTCGAATTCAACCGCGTGTTCGCCGAGTTCAAGGCGCTCGCGGACAAGAAGAAGGAGCTGTTCGACGGCGACATCGAGGCCCTGGTGCTGCGCGCGGGCAATTCCGCCGCGGGGCCCTGGACCCTCGAAGACCTGCAGACCACGGCGGGCGGCGGGGCGCCGGCGCGCGCCACCGCCCGGTTGCGCCACGCCGACGGCAACCTGGTCGAGCGCAGCGTGACCGGCGACGGGCCGGTGGACGCGGCCTTCAAGGCGATCGAGGCCGCGACCGGTATCGACGCCACGCTGCGCAAGTTCGAGCTGCGCAGCGTTTCGGCCGGCGAAGACGCCCAGGGCGAGGCGATCGTCTACGTCGAGTACAATCAGCGCAACTATCGCGGCTCGAGCGTCAGCACCGACATCGTCGAGTCCAGCGCGCGGGCCTTCCTCGAGGTGGTGAACCGCATCGAGCTCGCCCGCCGGGCCGGCGCACGCGTACGCGACGAACGCACCGGCAATGCACGCATCGCGCAGGCCGCCGTATGAAGACGATGTTCGAGAAAGTCTGGGACCGCCACGTCGTGGTCCCCGAGACGGCCGACACCCCCGCCGTGCTGTTCATCGACCTGCACCTCACCCACGAGGTCACTTCGCCGCAGGCGTTCCAGCTGCTGCGCGCGCGGGGCATTGGGCTGCGCCGGCCCGACCTGACGCTCGCGACGATGGACCATTCCACGCCCACGCGCACCGAGCAGGTCTTCGGCGGCGCGCCGATCCCGATCGAATCGGCGGCGAAGCAGGTCCGCCAGCTCGAGAAGAACTGCGCCGATTTCGGCGTCGAGCTGCTCGGCCTGAGGCACGAGCTGCGCGGCATCGTGCATATCATCGGCCCGGAACTCGGGCTCACGCAGCCTGGCCGCACGATCGTATGCGGTGACAGCCACACCAGCACGCATGGCGCGTTCGGCGCCCTCGCCTTCGGCATCGGCAGCACCGAAGTCGGCCATGTGTTCGCCACGCAATGCCTGCTGCAGCGCCGGCCGAAGACGCTCGCGATCGAAATCGCGAATGCGCTGCATCCCGGCGTCACGGCCAAGGACCTGATCCTCGGGATCATCGGCCGGATCGGGGTCGCGGGCGGTACCGGGCACGTGATCGAGTACCGCGGCGCGGCGATCCGCGCGATGGACATGGAAGCACGCATGACCGTGTGCAACATGAGCATCGAGGCGGGCGCGCGCGCCGGCATGATCGCGCCCGACGACACCACCTTCGCCTACCTGCGGGGCAGGCCGCGCGCGCCGCAGGGTGCGGCCTGGGACGAAGCCGTCGCGCGCTGGCGGGCGTTGCCGACCGACGCCGGCGCGCGCTTCGATGCGACCGTCGACATCGACGCGGCGGCGCTCGAGCCGATGATCACCTACGGCACGAACCCGGGCATGGTCGTGCCGATCTCCGCCTCGATCCCGACGCGCGCCGGCGATGCCGCCTTCGACAAGGCGCTCGCCTACATGGGTCTCACCGCCGGCGAACCGATCCGCAACCAGCCGGTCAATGTAGTGTTCCTCGGCAGCTGCACGAATGGGCGCATTTCCGACCTGCGCGCCGCCGCGGGCATCCTGCGTGGCCACAAGGTCGCCAGGGGCGTGCACCTGCTCATCGTGCCGGGCTCGCAGCAGGTGCGGCGCCAGGCCGAACAGGAGGGCCTCGACCGGGTGTTCATCGACGCGGGCGCCGACTGGCGCGAGTCCGGCTGTTCGATGTGCCTCGGCATGAACGGCGACACGGTGCCGAAGGGCGAGTACTGCGTCAGCACGAGCAACCGCAATTTCGAGGGCCGCCAGGGCGTGGGCCCCCGCACGCTGCTCGCGAGCCCGTTGACGGCAGCCGCCACGGCGAT
>CAZRLI010000353.1:0-2465 GCA_964600535.1 uncultured Steroidobacteraceae bacterium
CGGCAAACGAATTCCCGGGGGTTGCCGATGACATTCTGGAACCGGCGCACGTCCATCGATGCGCTCAACAATATCGATGAGCGCCATCGCCTCAGGCGCACGCTGCGCTGGCCGCACCTCGTCGCGCTCGGCGTCGGCGCGATCGTCGGCACCGGCATCTACACCCTGATCGGCGTCGGGGCGGGCCGGGCGGGCCCGGCGGTGATCCTCGCGTTCCTGATCGCGGGCGTGGTCTGCGCCTGTGCGGCGCTGTGCTATGCCGAACTCGCGACACTGATGCCCGCGGCCGGCAGCGCCTATACCTACACCTATGCCGTGGGTGGCGAGCTGATCGCCTGGGTGGTCGGCTGGAGCCTCATCCTCGAGTATTCGGTGGTTTGCAGTGCGGTCGCCGTCGGCTGGTCGGGTTATGCGGTCGGCTTCCTCGAGGCGATCGGCGTCCACCTGCCGCACTGGCTCACGGCCGGCCCGCACGCGGGCGGCCTGGTGAACCTGCCGGCCATCGTGATCCTGTTCGCCGTCGCGGGCCTGCTGATGCTCGGCACGCGCGAGAGCGCCACGGTGAATGCCTTCCTCGTCGCCTTCAAGATCGCGGCACTGCTGGTCTTCATCGTGATCGCGCTCAAGGCATTCAACGGCGCGCATTTCACCCCGTTCATGCCGCATGGCTTTGCGGCGCACACCGAGGGCACGGAGGTGCGCGGCGTGATGGCCGCGGCCGCCATCATCTTCTTCGCCTTCTACGGATTCGATGCGGTGTCGACCGCCGCGGAGGAGACGATCGACCCGAAGCGCGACCTCGCGCGCGGCATCGTCGGGTCGATGATCGTCTGCACGCTCCTCTACATGGTGGTCGCGGCGGCGGCGCTCGGCGCGATGCGCTACGAGGAGTTCTCCGCGAGCCCTGAACCGCTGGCCCTCATCCTGCGCACCCTCGGCAGCCCGCTCGCAGCCACGGTGATCGCGGCGGCGGCCGTCATCGCGCTGCCGACCGTGATCCTCGCCTTCATGTACGGCCAGAGCCGCATCTTCTTCGTGATGGCGCGCGACGGCCTGCTGCCCGAGCGGCTGGGCAGCATCAGTGCCCGCCGCGGCACCCCGGTGGCGATGATCCTCGTCACGGCGATCGTCACTTCGCTGATCGCGGGGATCTTCCCGCTGGCGGAGATCGCCGAACTCGCCAATGCCGGCACGCTGTGTGCGTTCGTCGCGGTGGCGGCCTGCGTGCTCACGCTGCGGGTGCGTGAGCCGGGGCGTCCGCGGGTCTTTTCGACGCCGTGGCCCTGGGTCGTGGGGCCCGTGGCCATCCTCGGCTGCATCTACCTGTTCATGAGCCTGCCGCCGGCGACGCGCAACCGCTTCTTCATCTGGAACGCGATCGGCATCGTCGTCTACCTGCTCTATGGCCGGGTGGCGAGTGTCCTGGCGAGGCGGGTTTACCCAAGCGGCTGACACGGCTACAATTCGCGCCCTCGGCGGGACCAGCCACTGGTGACATCGGCTGGCCCCTCGTAGGCTCCGATGGAGCTTTGGGTGCCAAGTGATTGATTTGGAAAGCCCCCCGAGGGGCTTTTCTTTTTTACGGACCCCTGGCCGGGGTCCCGGCGCGGGCCAGGGGCCGCGCTCGTACGGATCCAGGGTGGGCCTTCGGGCCCATTTTTTTTCGCGGAGGTTCGATGACGGCGACGGCGCTTCGCGATCGGCTCATCACGCTGCTCGAACCACTGGTCGAGCAGCTGGGATTCGAGCTGGTCGACGTCGAGGCGCACGCGGGTCGCGGATCGGGGCTGCTGCGCATCTACCTCGACCGGCCCGAGGGCGTCGGGGTCGACGATTGCGAGCGCGTGAGCCGCGAGGTCGCGGCACTGCTCGACGTCGAGGACCCGATGCCGGGTGCGTTCACGCTCGAGGTGTCGTCGCCGGGCTTCGATCGCGTGCTGCGCAAGCCCGCGCATTTCGAGCGCTTCCGCGGCGAACGGGTGAAGGTCGAGCTGACCGGGCCGCGCGATGGCCGGCGCCGCTACACGGGCAGACTCGTGGCGGTATCGGGGCACGGCATCGAGCTCGAGGTCGATGGCGAACTGGTGGCAGTGGAATTCGCGGCGCTGGACCGCGCGCGTCTCGCACCGCTCTGAGCGGCGCGACACGTCTTAAGGAGTCGGGATGAACAAGGAAATTCTGATGGTTGTCGATGCCGTCTCGAACGAGAAGGGCGTCGACAAGGAAGTGATCTTCGAGGCGCTCGAGGCCGCACTCGCGGCCGCGACGCGCAAGAAGCACGGCGAGGAATGGGATGCGCGCGTCGCGATCGACCGCAAGACCGGCGACTACGACACCTTCCGTCGCTGGAAGGTGTTCGCCGACGATTCCACCGAGCTCGAGGTTCCCGACCGCGAGCTGCGGCTCGAGGATGCGCTCGACGTCGACCCGAAGGCCGTGGCCGGCGGCTTCGTCGAGCAGCCGAT
>CAZRLI010000354.1:0-2452 GCA_964600535.1 uncultured Steroidobacteraceae bacterium
GCAGCCGCTGCGCCTTGCCGACATAGAGGATCGCGCCGTCCGCACCGTACATGCGGTAGACGCCGGGTCGCCGTGGCAGTGTCGCCACGAATGCCCGCGCGTCGAACGGTGCGCTCATCGCTTTCGAGGCGCGAGTCCGGCGAGCACCGCCGCGCGCCCGAGCGCGCCGCGAAACATCGCCGTGGTCAAGCGTCGCGTCTGCGTGTTGTAGCGGCTGCAGTGGTAGGAGTCGACCAGCCATCGGCCCCCGGGCAGCGCATGCTCCGCGCCGTGCGCGAAGGGGCAGGCCGCGCGGGGCACGGCCAGTGCCGCGAGCAGCGAGTCATGGGCGATGCGCCCGAGCGCGAACAGCACCCGGGCTTCGCGATGCAGCGCGATCTCGCCGCCCAGGAAGCCGCGGCATGCGCGCGCTTCGGCCGGCGTGGGCTTGTTCGCCGGCGGCACGCACTTCACCGCATTCGTGATCCTCACGCCGTGCAGCGTGAGCGCGTCGTGCGCGCTTGTCGATCCGGGGTGTGACGCCAGCCCGAGCGCGTGCAGGCTCTCGTAGAGCAGGACGCCGGCGAAGTCACCGGTGAACGGGCGGCCGGTCCGGTTGGCGCCGTGCAGGCCCGGCGCGAGGCCCACGATCAGCAGGCGCGGGTCGGGCGCCCCGAAGGCGGGCACGGGTGCACTGAAGTACGCCGGGAACCTGCGCCGTGACTCCTGCCGGAACGCCACCAGCCGCGGGCAGCGCCGGCAGTCCGCGTCGAAGACACTGGAGGCGCAGGCCGCCACGGGCACCACCGGCTCAGTCCGCCATGTGGCGTACGATCGCCTCCGCGAATCCCGAACAGCTCATCAGCTTCGCGCCGGGTATGAGCCGCTGCATGTCCTCCTCGACATTGCGGCGCGCGGCGAGGTCGCGCTTGGGCGCGCGGATCGCTTCCCGCAGGCGCGCCAGGTCGTAGGTGAGCTCCTTCGCCGCGATGGTATTCGAGACACCCTTGTGGATCAGGTCCGCGGCCTCGTTCCACTTGAGGTAGCGCAACATCATTTCGGCCGAGAGGATCAGCGAGCCGGGGTTCACGCGGTCCTTGCCCGCAAAACCCGGTGCCGTGCCGTGCGTGGCCTCGAACACCGCGAGGCCGTCACCGATGTTGCCGCCCGGCGCGATGCCGATGCCACCCACCTGCGCCGCCAGCGCGTCGGAAATGTAGTCGCCGTTGAGGTTGAGCGTGGCGATCACGTCGTATTCCTCGGGGCGCAACAGTACCTGTTGCAGGAAGTTGTCGGCGATCACGTCCTTCACGACGATGTCCTTGCCCGACAGCGGATTGCGGAAGCTCATCCAGGGCCCGTCACCGATCTCGGTCGCCCCGAACTCGTCCCTGGCGAGCTGGTACCCCCAATTGCGGAACGCGCCCTCCGTGAACTTCATGATGTTGCCCTTGTGGACCAGCGTCACCGAGACGCGGTCGTTCTCCACGGCATACTGGATCGCCTTCCTGACCAGGCGCTGGCTGCCTTCCTTCGACACCGGCTTGATGCCGATGCCGGAACTGGCGGGGAAACGGATGCCGGTCGCGTGCAGCTCCGCCTGCAGGAAGTGGATCAGCTTCTGCACCTCCTGTGAACCGGTGGGGTATTCGATGCCGGCATAGATGTCCTCGGTATTTTCGCGGAACACCACCATGTCGGTGAGGCTCGCGTCCTGCATCGGGCTGGCGACGCCCGGGAAATAGCGGATCGGGCGCACGCAGGCGTACAGGTCGAGGTTCTGGCGCATCGCGACGTTCAAGGAGCGGATGCCGCCCCCGATGGGGGTCGCCAGCGGGCCCTTGATCGACACCACGAACTCGCGCAGTGCCTGCAGGGTCTCATCCGGGAACCACTGGCCGTACAGCCGGTTGGCCTTCTCGCCCGCGAAGATCTCCACCCAGGCGATGCGCCGCTTGCCGCGATACGCCTTCTCGACGGCTGCCTCGACGACCTTGAGCATCGCGGGCGTGACGTCGACGCCGATGCCATCGCCTTCGATGTAGGCGATGAACGGATGATCGGGGACTTCGATGGTCGCGTCGGGATTGATGGTGATGCGTTTGCCGGCGGGCGGAATCTTGATGTGGTCGTATTGCATGGCGCGATTTTATCAGGACGCACGCGCGTCGCATGGCAGGCAGCAGCGAACGGCGGGCGCGCGGCGGGCTGCCGGCTCCCGCGGCTATGCCCGCTTGAACTGCTCTTCTTCGGTCGAACCCGTCATCGCGGTGACGGAGGACCGCCCGCCCGTGACCACCTGCGTCACCTCGTCGAAGTAGCCCGCGCCCACTTCGCGCTGGTGCTTGGTCGCGGTATAGCCGAGCGGCTCGGCGCCGAACTCTTCCTGCTGCAGCTTCACGTACGCGGACATCTGGCTCTCGCGATAGCCCCTCGCCAGCTGGAACATCGAGTAGTTGAGCGCGTGGAAACC
>CAZRLI010000355.1:0-2448 GCA_964600535.1 uncultured Steroidobacteraceae bacterium
AGGACACCGCGCCGATCGCGAGCATCACCTGCTGCCGCCACGGCGTCGCGCCGACGAGCTGACCGCACTTGAGGTCCTGCAGGTTGTCGCCGCCCACGGCGGCCGCGCAACACACGACCGCGCCGATCATGATGGCCGCCACCGGGCCGAGCGGCGCGGTGCGGCCCATCAGGAGCCACAGCACGAGGGAGGCGAAGAGGATCGTGCAGATCGTGATGCCCGAGACGGGGTTGTTCGACGAGCCGATGAGGCCGGCCATGTAGGCGGACACGGAACAGAACACGAAGCCCGCGACGATCATGATGATCGTCATCGGCAGGCTCACGCCCCAGCCGCCGACGATCGCGTGGTAGAGGAGCGCGAGCGGAATCGTGAAGAGCACGATGCCGATCATCACGTAGTTCATCGGCAGGTCGCGCTCGGTTTCGGCGAGCGCGGCGCGGGCACCCGCACGTGTCGCGGCGAGGCCGCTCTTGACGCCGGACAGCAGCGAGCTGCGCAGGCTGATCACCGCCCAGATGCCGCCGATCAGCATCGCGCCGACACCCATGTAGCGGATCTTCGCCGCCCAGATCGCGTAGGCCGCATCGCCTGCCGACAGGCCCTGCAGCGCCGTGGCGAGCGCGGGGTCGGTGCCCGCGTAGTTTGCCGCGTAGAACGGAATCGCGATGTTCCAGGAAATGATGCCGCCGCCGACGATCACGATGCCGATGTTGAGGCCGACGATGTAGCCGACGCCGAGCAGTGCGGGCGAGAGGTTCACCGCGAAGTACGCGATGCCCTTGCCGGCAAAGCCGGCGATCGCCGCGGTGTCCGGGATGAGCCGCATGCCGCTGCCCGCGAGCAGCTTGACGAGCCCGCCGCCGACCGCGGAGCCGGCGAGGACCTTGAGGCCCTGCGCCGGGTTCGCGCCGGTCTTGAGCACTTCGGCGGCCGCCATGCCTTCCGGGAACTTGAGCTTCTGCTCGATGATCAGCGAGCGGCGCAGCGGCACCGAGAAGAGCACGCCGAGGATGCCGCCGAGGCCCGCGATCGTGAGCACCCACGAATACCGGAAGTCGGTCCAGTACCCGAGGATGATGAGCGCGGGGATCGTGAAGATGACCCCCGCCGCGATCGAGGCGGCGGCCGAGGCGCCGGTCGCGACGATGTTGTTCTCGAGGATCGTGCCGCCGCCTAGGAGGCGCAGCACGCCCATCGAGACGACGGCGGCCGGAATCGCCGAGGCGATCGTGAGGCCCGCGAAGAGGCCGAGATAGGTGTTCGCCGCCGCGAGGATCATCGCGAGCAGCATGGACAATACGATGGCGCGAACCGAAAGCTGGGCCGTTGCGGCCATGAGACCCCCCCAGGAGTGCTTCGAGCTCAGGGCCCCGAGCTTAGGGCCAGATGCGCCCGCTGGCCAATGTTTGCGATCGAGTACCCCGGCGCGTGCGACAGGCGCAGCTGCGCGGCGCCGCGCGCCGCGGCCTGTCTCCCCTGTGTCGCGCGAGGAGCGCTATGCGCGCGAGCCGCCGGCCACGCGCGAACACGCCGCGTGGAGAAGAATGCGCGAATAGAGCTTGTGAAAGCCGAGCAGTGCGTTGAACCTGCGCCCGGGCGTCGGGCGGCCGGTGGATGGTCCGGCCTGCGGCATCACCGCGGAGCCGAAGTAGAGGCGCGTGCGCGGGGCGCTGCGGGAGCGGCCCGGGGTCGTGACCAGCGGCTCTGCCTTCAACCACGAGCGCGTGCGCCCCGTGAAGTCGGCGAGCAGGATCTCCTCGTCGCGACGACCCTCGACCCGCCAGGCCGCAAAGCTGTCGCGCTCACCACGCGCGAGCGCATGGGCCTCGACATCCGTCGACGGCCGCGACACCGCCCATTTCAGGATGAGGCGCTCGAGCCTGAAGACGCCGGTGGTGTAGAAGGCCGCCACGAATTGCGCCAGTGTGACCGCGCGGTCGGCTTCGACAACATAGCAGTCCGCGTACGCGCCGCGGCTCCGGCATGCGTCGAGCAGCGAAGCGGGGGGGACCGTGCAGGGCGATACCAAGGCTCCCGGCCCGTCACCACCCGCAGGTCTGTCCCTTGTTCTGCTCCGCGAGCCACGACTGCAGCGGCTGGAAATACTCGAGGATCGCCGCCGCATCCATCCGGCGCGTGCCGGTGAGCTTTTCCAGGGTGTCCTGCCAGGGTTCGCTCTGGCCGAGCTTCAGCATCGCGGCGAATTTCTCACCGGCGGCTTTGTTGCCGAAGATCGAGCATTCGTGCAGCGGGCCCTTGAAACCGGCCGCCTCGCAGAGCGCCTTCTGGAACTGGAACTGGATGATGAACGACAGGAAATAGCGCGTGTACGGCGTGTTGCCGGGCACATGGTATTTCGCGCCCGGGTCGAAATCGGCCTCGCTGCGCGCGACCGGCGGCGCGACGCCCTGGTACTGCGTGCGCAGCTTCCACCACGCCTCGTTG
>CAZRLI010000356.1:0-2448 GCA_964600535.1 uncultured Steroidobacteraceae bacterium
ACTGGTTCATCATCTTCGCCAGCCGGTGCACCGACACCCCACCCTCCGGCAACACCCGCAACAACAGGCGCTGCACGGCCTGGTCAAAATCACCCGGCTCGGGCAAGGCGCGCAACAGGGCTTCAGCCTGCCCATCCAGCAGCGCACGCAAACCGGGCTCAGGGTGCCGCATGGGGATCTGCATGTAGGACACCGGGATCCGCACTCGCGTGTGGGTATCACCAAACACCACAGGGCACTGGAAGAAGGCCTCGTAGCGCGCACGCAGTTCCGAGTCGGCCTCGTGCACAAAACTGATCCGCAAAGGCCTGGGCGGATCGTCTACCTGCCGACTCATGAAGGTCACCAGCGCCCCGATGGACACCTCGTTGAACATGGGCCCCTGTTCGGCCGGTGGCCAGGCGATGTCAACCTCGTCTCCATGCCAACTCACCTGAGCGAGGTTGGCGCCATAAAACAGGCGCTCATACGACAGATAGACGCGCATGGCCTCGCCCAGGTTGTCTGATGCCGCCACCAGATAGCCCAACACGCCCAGGTGACGCGGTTGCACGCCGGCCCCGATCTGCAAGCCCAGTGCCGGCACCCCTGGCCGTAATGCCGCAGCCTGAGCCAGGGCCTCACGCCATGCCGGCAGGGGCACCACGTCGTCGGGCGCGAAGCGAGCCAATTGGGCACGCAGCCTGGGTGCCGTCAAGCCCTCGCGATCCAGCCAATCCGTCAGCAAGCCGGTCCAGGCGCCCGTCACCCTCATCAAACCATTCACGACACGCACTCCGCTGCCTGACATGGCAGTGGTCCGCATTGTCACAAATTATCGAAAAGATGGCGCAGATTAACTATCGAGAAGGCGCTCGCCTGCCTACAGTTGCCATCACCGAGCAGACAAAACAAGATCAGGCCTGACCAGGAAAGGACCCTCCCGATGAACGCCACGCTCTCTCGCCGCCCGCTTCGCCGCTTCTGGGGTTGGGGTGTCGCCTGCGAACACCTCACGCAAGAAGAATCGGCCCGCATCGGGATGATGGTGCAAATGCTGGGTGGGCAGATCACGGATCGCACTGAGCCCCAGGTCAGTGACTTCACGCTGCCTGCGCCACGCATCGCCCCTCCTGCAGCCCTGGCGGCCATGTTCTCGGATACCCCGCTGGACCGGCTCAATCACGCCTTGGGCAAGAGCTACGCCGATCTGGCCCGCATGTGGCTGCGCCAGGTGCCCCATGTACCAGACTGGGTGGCCTACCCCGATGACGAGCAGGCCGTGATCGACATCCTGGATTGGGCCTCGCGCCACAACGTGGCCGTGATCCCTTATGGCGGTGGCTCCAGCGTGTGCGGCGGCGTGGAAGCCGCTGTGGGCAGCAGTTATGCAGCGGCCGTGTCGCTGGACATGGAGCGCCTTAACCGCGTACTGGAGGTGGACCCCACCAGCCGCGCCGCCCGCATCCAGGCCGGCGCGCTGGGCCCGGAGCTGGAAGCGCAACTCAAGCCGCATGGCTACACCTTGCGCCACTACCCGCAGAGCTTCGAGTTCTCGACCCTGGGCGGCTGGATCGTGACCCGTGCAGGCGGCCACTACGCCACGCTCATGACCCACATCGATGATCTGGTCGAAAGCACCCGCATGGTCACGCCATCAGGGGTGTGCGCCTCTCGCCGCCTGCCCGCATCGGGCGCGGGCCCATCGCAGGATCGGATGGTGCTGGGCTCGGAGGGTACGCTGGGCGTGGTCACCGAGGCCTGGATGCGCCTGCAGGAGCGTCCTCGCTACCGCGCCAACGCCTCCGTGCGCTTCACCGACTACAAACAAGGCGTGCAATGCGTACGGGCCCTGGCGCAATCGGGCCTGTACCCGAGCAACTGCCGCCTGCTGGACCCGATGGAAACCGTGTTCTCAGGCGTGGGCGATGGCAGCGCCGCCGTGATGGTGCTGGGCTTCGAATCAGCCGATCACCCGATGAACGAATGGATGAGAAGAGCCCTGGAAGTGGTCCGCGATCACGGTGGCAGCTATGACGCCGAATCGGTTGAGCGCTCGATGCGCGATGACGGAGGCGAAGAGCACCGCAGCGGCACAGCCGGCGCGTGGCGACAGGCCTTCCTGCGCATGCCCTACTGGCGTGACCCTGCCGTGGGCAATGGTCTCATCATGGACACCTTCGAGACCGCCACCACCTGGGACCGCTTCGAGGCCTTCTACAAAGGTGTGCGCAAAGACGTGGCCCAGGCCGTGCAGCAAGCCACCGGTCACCCGGCCTTTGTATCCTGCCGCTTCACGCACATCTACCCGGATGGCCCTGCGCCCTACTTCACCATCGCCGCGCTGGGCAGTGCGCAGGGCGATGTGGCATCCGCTCTGGCCGCCTGGCGCGAGATCAAGCAAGCCGCCAACGAGGCCGTGATCAAGCATGGCGGCTTTCTCTACTCGAGCGATTCGTATTCGGACGA
>CAZRLI010000357.1:0-2430 GCA_964600535.1 uncultured Steroidobacteraceae bacterium
GACGCCGACTATCGCAGCACCACCCGTGACGTGCACCGCCTGATCGACGAGCTGCAGAAGGAGAAGATCGACGGCCTGGTGCTCGACCTGCGCGGCAACGGCGGCGGCTATCTGCCCGAGGCCACCGCCCTCACCGGCCTGTTCATCGATCGCGGCCCGGTCGTGCAGCTGCGCGATGCCGGCGGGCGCACCGAGGTGCTCGACGATCCCGATCCGGGCGTCGCCTACACCGGACCGCTCGCGGTGCTGGTCGACCGCTTCAGCGCGTCGGCATCGGAAATCTTCGCCGGCGCCATCCAGGACTACCGTCGCGGCGTCGTGCTCGGCCAGCAGACCTTTGGCAAGGGCACGGTGCAGAACCTCGTGCCGCTCGACGGCTACGCGCGCAAGCCGGTCAATGGCCAGCTCACGGTGACGATCGGCAAGTTCTATCGCGTCACGGGCGAGAGCACGCAGCTGCGGGGCGTCTCGCCCGACGTGCCACTCGCCTCGCTGATCGACCTCAAGGACGTCGGCGAAAGCGCGCTCGACGAGGCCCTGCCCTGGGACCGCATCCCCGGCGTGCCCTATCGCGCTGAACAGGGCGACGGCGTGGTGCCCGCCGTGCTCGCCAGCGAGGAAGGCGCGCGTGCCGCGGCCGATCCCGACTACCGCTGGCTGGTTGCCGACATCGCCGCAGTCCAGGAAGTGCGCAGGCAGACTTCGGTTTCACTCAACCTGAAGGCACGCCAGGAAGAGCGCGCGACGCTCGACCGGGACCGGCTGGCGCGCGAGAACAAGCGGCGGGCCGCCCTCGGACAGGTTGCCCTCAAGTCCGTGGAAGAGATCAAAACGGACGAGGCGCCGGACATCGTGCTCGACCAGGCCACCGAGGTCATGGCCGACATGGTGGGCGGCCCGATGGGGAGCCTCGCGCCCAAGACCGTGTCCCGAACGCCGTAACTGCCTGTTTTAGTTGAGCGCAGTGTTATAGTTGACTATAACACTATATGGCAGTAGGATCGCCTCGCCTGATGAATCAGGGAGGTCGATCCACCATGCGTACGCCAGCCGCTCTCCTCGTCGCCACGCTCGCCAGCCTGCTTGCAGCCTGCGGCGACAGCGCCCCCGCCACTGCCGCCAAGGACGCGGCCCCCGCCATTCCGGTCGAGGTGGCCACCGCCACCCGTGGGGAGATGCTGGCGCGGTACACCGGCACCGCAACCCTCGAAGCCGAGGCTGACGCCGAGGTGATCGCGCGCGTCGGCGGCGAGGTCGAGCGCGTCCTTGTCGAGGAAGGCGACCCGGTGCGCCAGGGCCAGCTGCTCGCCGTGCTCGACGGTCGCCAGCTGCGCCTCGAGGAGGCACAGGCGCGCGCGCAGCTCGCCAAGGCCGAGCGCGACTATCGCCGCCAGCTCGAACTGCACGAGAAGGGCCTCGTCTCCGCGGGGGCCTTCGATGGCCTCAAGTTCGATTTCGAGAACCTGCGCGCGGCCCATGACCTCGCCGAGCTGCAGCTGTCCTACACCGAGATCCGGGCGCCCTTCGCGGGCCTCGTCGCCGCGCGCCACCTCAAGGTCGGCCAGAACGTCGCCCAGGGCGCCCGGACCTTCCGGATCACCGACCCGACGCCGCTCAAGGCGAGCGTCTTCGTGCCTGAGCGCGAACTCGTGCGCCTCGCACCGGGCCAGAATGCCGTGGCGCAGATCGATGCATTGGGCAGTCGCACCTTCCCCGCCCGTGTGACGCTCGTATCCCCCGCCATCGATCCCGCCACGGCGACCTTCAAGGTGACGCTGGAAATCACCGACGCGCAGGGCGTGCTCAAGCCCGGCATGTTCGCGCGTGTCGGCATCGTGTTCGAACGCAAGCCCCAGGCGCTGCAGGTGCCGCGCGTCGCGCTGCTCGAAGCCGACGGTGCGGCCAGCGTCTTCGTCGTCGAGGACGGCAAGGCGCAGCAGCGGCCGGTCGTCACCGGGCTCGCCGACGGCGGCAACATCGAGGTCACCCGCGGCGTCAAGGATGGCGATGCGGTGGTGATCGTCGGGCAGAACGGCCTCAAGAGCGGCAACGCCGTGCGCGTCGTGTCGCTCGAGACCAAGCCCACCTCGGCGCTGCGCACCGCGCTTCGCTGATCGCCAGCCCCGGGGGTCGCCATGCGCATCGTCAATCTCGCCCTGCGTCGCCGCGTCACGATCGCGATGGCGACGGTTGCCGTCACGCTCTTCGGTGTCGTGTCGCTGTCGCGCCTGAAGGTGAATCTGCTGCCGGACCTGTCGTATCCGACGTTGACGATCCGCACGGAACTGCCCGGCGCCGCGCCGCTCGAGGTGGAGAATCTGATCGCGCGGCCGATCGAGGAGGCGGCCGGCACCATCACGAACGTGCGCAGCGTGCGGTCGGTATCGCGTTCCGGACAGGCCGACGTGGTGCTCGAATTCGCGTGGGGTA
>CAZRLI010000358.1:0-2425 GCA_964600535.1 uncultured Steroidobacteraceae bacterium
AAGAACTTGGCCGGGTGGCTTTTCGCATTGCATCCGACGCAGCGAGAGCGTTTAACGACGTGCGTCCAATTGAGTTCGGTAGGGCAGGCGACCAAGCGCGGCAGTTCTCGGATCAGATCGCGCGGTATGCGCAGCGTTTTGGTGCCGATGCTAACGTGATGCGGTCGCAGTTTATGCAGGTCGGGGAAAGCATCGGCGCGACATCGGATCGAGTCGCTGGGTTTGCTCGGTCGCTGTCTGAGATCACATCAACCGATGCCGCCGGGGCAGTGCGCGATCTAGGCGAGTATGCAAACCAGACAGGGCGCGAACTTGAGGAAGTCACCGAGATTGGTGGCACACTCATGGCAAAGCTGGGCGTTCCGGTCGATAAAGTGGGCGAGTCTTTGCAGCGTCTACGCGACATAGCTCAAGATTTCTCAACCGTAGGAGGTAGCATCGCTCTCGAAAAGACGCTACTTCGCGCAGCTCCTATGGTTGCGCAGATGGCCGGTGGATTATCAAAAAACATGGCGGTCATCGGAGCGCTGACTAAGGGGCAGGCTCCCGAAGTGGCGGCAGAGACGGCACAGGGCTATTTTGCGGCGTTTGCGCAAGCCGATCCGGCGCTAATGACCCGCAAGACTCGGCAGCTTCTGCACGACCCAACGTATCAGCCGTATACGGTAGACACGGCTACTGGTCGTTTGCAGCTCAAAGAGGAAGTTCCGCAAATTTTGATGCCTGCGTTTCGCAAGGCAGCTCGTCCGGCGCTGTACCAATTTTTCGGCGGCGGCATGCGCGGAGTTTCAATAGCAGAACGGCTATTGCGCGCGGACATGGGCGCAGCGACTGAACACCAAAAGCGCACCGAGGAAACCCAGCGCGCACTAGTCGGCGAGGGCGCAGTCGATATTAGCAAACTCACGCCAAGCCAGATCGCGCGCATCCGAGAACAAGGATTTCAGGAATTTGGCGGCGCAGCACCGGGCAAAACGGAAGCTGAACGCATTCGGGCACAACGTGCGCGGGTTGATGCCGAGCGGCAAAACGTAGAGCTTGAGGCAGGCGAGGTTGTGCAGCAACAGCGCGACAAGCGTAACGCTTTATACGAGGGAAATCGCAAAGCACAGGCAGCGGTTGACACATTGAAGACGTACATGCCGTCAACCGCAGAGCGCGTCACAGATATTGTGGAATCGGTGGGTGTTGAGGCAATCACCGAGCACAAAGCAGGCCGCTCAGCCGTGCCCACCGTAGAGCTTGGGGCTAAGTCAATTGAGAACATGGCGCGGGCTGTGTCGCGGTCGCCGATCATTGCCAAGCCTGACCAGTCGTCATCATCCAAGGCCGTCGAAGACAGCAAAGCCAAAAATCGCGGGGGGGCTAACTACTAATGCCAGGACTCGACGAATACGCCGCGCTGACAATCACGCCAAACGGGCAGCAAGCCCTAATTCTGCACGGAACTGTGCTGTCATATGATCATGAGCATGGCGAACGTCTGGCGCAAATTGAGTACCTAAAGCGAGACGGCGCAGAGCAAGAGCCGATGGGCGCAAATGCGTCCCGGCTCAACTACAAAATCGTGCTTATGGGCGAGGCTCCGCTCACTGCCGGTGGCGCTCCCATGTCTGCCGGTGCGCGATATCAAGCACTTGTCACGGCGCAGCGCTCGCAGCCCCGGTGCTTGCTGGTTGACCCGCGGCTGGGGCGCTGGCAAGTCGGTTGGTCCTCTATTCGCGCGTCAGAGGAGCCACAAAAGGCGATCGATTGCATCGAAATCTCTCTGTCTTTTGTCGAAGACCAGATTGACCAGGCGCTAGCCATCGAAGCGCAGCCGACGCCACAAGCACGAGCAAATCAAGCGGTTGATGCGTATTCCATAGTATATGCCGCAACGTTTTTAGCGTTCAATGAGCGCACAAATCCAAGTTTTCAAGCGTGCGTGAATGCGTCGCAGCACTTAGCAGATGCTACGGGCGCGTTTGTCAATGCAGCTCTTAACAGTGTGCAAAGCCAGGGCGTAGACCCGACGTTGCGCGCAATGCTGGACTCTGTGCGTGTGGCGCGTGAATCGTATTTTACGGCACTCGACGCAACGCTAGCTGATAGCCTTGATAACCCGGTCAGCTTGGTCGAGTTCAAACACGCTGCATATCTCACCGAGGCGGCATCGGTGGAACTGCTGATTGCAATTGAAAACCTGAAACCGCAGATCTTGGACTATCGACTACCGACGCCGATGTCATTGATTGCGGTGTTGCAACTGATTTATGGTGCAGACGCACAGGCGCATCGTGAGGAAGCCGAGCGCCTCAACCCATTCTCCCCAACGGTCACAATCCCAGCGGGAACTACGCTGCGCCTCGTCGCGCCGACGCCAAGACAATGAACTCGACGACGCGCGAAGATCCAAGCACCGAAGCCGTGATCGAGGTCACGG
>CAZRLI010000359.1:0-2410 GCA_964600535.1 uncultured Steroidobacteraceae bacterium
CTTCGCTCGCCTATGCGGCCAACGAACGGCTGCTCGACTGGCTGCGCCGCCGGCTCGAGGCCTCAGGCGTCGACGTGCGCATGGCTACTGCAGCGACACCGGAGCTGCTGCGCTCGCTCGCACCGGATGCGGTGGTGGTCGCCACCGGCGCCCGCCGCAGCATGCCGCCGCTGCCGGGCAGCGAACTGCCGCACGTCTTCAGCGGCGACGATCTGCGTCAGCTGATGCTCGGTGAGAGCTCCGAGGCACTGCAGAAGAAGACCGGCTGGACAACGCGGCTCGCGACGAAGATCGGCGCGGCCACCGGCATGACGGCCAATCTCGACTTCGTGCGCAAGGCGACGCGCCAGTGGATGCCGCTCGGCAAGCGCATCGCGATCGTCGGCGGCGAGCTGGTGGGACTCGAACTCGCCGAATTCCTGAACGAGCGCGGCCGCACGATCGGCGTGGTCGACGAGGCACCGCGCCTCGGGGCGGGCCTGACGCTCGTGCGGCGCATGCGCCTCATCGAGGAACTGCAGGAGCACGGCGTCGGGCTGTATGCGGGCGCATCGAACATCCGCATCGAGCAGGAGCAGGTCCGCTTCACGGATGCCAAGGGCGAGCAGCGGTCGATCGCGGCCGATCACGTCATCGTCGCCAAGGGAGCGAGCGGCGATCTCGCGCTCGCCGATCAGCTGCGCAGCGCGGGCTTCGCGGTGCACTTGGTGGGTGACTGTCGCGGCGTGAGCTACATCGAGGGCGCGATGCGCAGCGCCGCGGAAGCGGCCGCGGCGATTTCCGCAGCCTGAGACTGAGACTTGGCTGCCGCCTTCACTTTGCTGGTCGCCGCGGGGTGAAGTTGTGCCCACCGTCCACGTAGATGCACTGGCCAGTTATCCACGCGCCCTGCTCGCTGCAGAGGAACGCGATCAGGTGCGCGATGTCCTCGCCCGTGCCAGCGCGCCCGAGCGGCACATAGGTCCTGAGCATGTTCTCCCACAGCTCGCCGCGGCCGATGTCGTCGAGGCGGCTGGTGTCGATGATGCCGGGGCAGACGGCATTGACCCGGATCCCGTGCGGCCCGAGCTCGGCGGCCATCACCGTCGACAGCGCATTCACCGCCGCCTTGGAGACTGCATAGGCGCCGGTTTCGGCGGCCAGCAGCCGCGCTGCAAGGCTCGAGATGTTCACGATACTGCCGCCTCGCCCCTGCACCACCATGCGCTGGGCGCAGGCTTTCGACATATAGAACGCACCGTGAAGGTTTGTGTCGAGCACCCGGTGCCATTCGGAGATCGGGAGCTCCGTGACGGGCACCCGATCGGTGCCGCGGGTGGCACCTGCATTGTTCACGAGCACATCGATGCCGCCGAACTCGGCGCTGACGCGATCGAGCAGCGTCTCGATCGCTTCAGGCTTCGAGACGTCTGAAACGACCGGCAGCGCACGGCGCCCGAGCGAGCGGATCTCGTCGGCCACCGACTCGATGTCGCGCCAGCCCGCTGCCCGCTCCTCCTCGGGATAGCGCTCCGCAGGACGCCCGGTGCCTGTCACCACCACGTCGCAGCCGGCCCTTGCGAGCACCACGGCGATCGAGCGGCCGATGCTGCGCATGCGGCCGGCACCCGTAACGATGGCAACCTTGCCCTTCATTCGGTCTGCTCGCGTCCACGCGCGAATACGCCTTCGCGGCGCGCCGCGACGGTGGCCGCGCTGATCTGCTTCGCAGACTCGATGCCCGCGGCCAGCTCGTAGCGCAAGGCATCCGGCAGGTGCATGCCGAAGCCGGTATCGATGAGCTTCTTGTAGCCCTTCAGCACCTGCGGCACGCAGCTCGCCATCTGCTCGGCGAGTGCCTGGCAGGTCGGCAGGAGCGCCTCCGGTTCGACCACGCGGTTCACGAGTCCCCACTCGCAGGCCTGCGCGGCCGGCACGGTGTTGCCCGTGAAGCTGATCTCCTTGGCCCGCGCGATGCCGATCAGCCGCGGCAGGCGCTGGCTCAGGCCCCAGCCGGGCAGGATGCCGACCCGGGCGTGCGTATCGGCGAACTTCGCGTTCGTCGAGGCGATGATGAGATCGCAGGCGAGCGCCAGCTCGAAGCCTGCGGTCACCGCGTGCCCGTTGACCGCGGCGATGATCGGGCCATCGAAGGCGGCGATCGCTGCGCTCATGTCCTGACCGACGGCGCTCTGATCGAAACCGGTCGCGCCCGCATCGCCGCTGCCGAGTTCCTTGAGATCCATGCCGGCACAGAAGGCGCGCCCGGCGCCGGTGACGATCACCACGCGCACCTCCGGGTCGGCCTGCAGCTCGCGAAACGCCTGGCCGAGCGCGACGCGCAGCTGCGCGGAGAGCGCATTCATCGCCTCGGGGCGATTCAGGGTGACCGTGGCGACGGCGTCGGCGGATAGGAAGTTCAAAGCACCCC
>CAZRLI010000360.1:0-2400 GCA_964600535.1 uncultured Steroidobacteraceae bacterium
GCCGTAACCCGCGGTCGAGAGGAAGTCGAGCTGGCCGCCGGTGCCGCCGATCAGCACCTCGGAACCGGAAAGGTTCGCGCCGCCCGCCAGGTCGAATGCGATGAAGGGAATCTTGCCCGCGCCGTCGGTGATTCCGCAGGCCTGCTTCAGCGCGTCGATGTCGGGCGACAGCGCGCCCCGCGCGGTGCGCGGGGCAAGCAGGCTCAGCACGGACGGCGCGGCCACGACTGCGGCGCCGGTGCGCAAGCCGCGCGCGATCATTTCGCGACGCGATACCGGTGGTGCATGGTCGGGATGCCGCAATGGCTCGTCGAGACCGAGTTCGCGGGGGGGCTTGTGGCGGATCAACATGGGTGTTCTCCCTCGAACCTATTGCAGCAGCATCGCGGCACTGCCGACGGCGGCAGCGCACGACGCCTTGGCGATCGTGGCGGTGCGCGTCGCATTGCAGCTGCCGCCGCAGGAGGCGGCGAGCCGCGTGACGAGCGCATTGAGCTCCGTGCGCACCTCGGCGTCGTTCGGCTGTGACGCGAGGTTGGTGCCGACGGCCCTGCCGACGATGCTCGTGATCATCGCATCGCGCCCGCCCTGGGTATTGACGTCGGGCGCGCCGCCGAAGAAGGCGTTGCGCAGGGTCGTGTCCTCGACCAGCGCGTCGCAGTAGGAGATCGCGAGCTGCGCGACGCCCATCTGCTGCGAGGAACCGAAGGTGTCGATCGACTCGACCGACGGCAGCGCCTGCTTGACGAGGTCGTAGGTGCCGGCGACCGATGCCGTGGTGGTCGGCACGCCGGTGATGTTCGACATGGTCTGGTTCACCTCGTCGAAGGTGCGCAGGCCGATTTCCGGGTTCTGGCTGTCGGCCAGCACCGGCGGCGTCGGCATCGGCGGCTCCGGATACACGCGCGTCTCGCTGCCGAGCTGCTCGAAGGTGAGGAAGAACAGGTCGCTCTCCGGCCCCTTCTCTAGCCCGATCACGGTGCCGGTGTTCGAGAGCAGCTGGCCGCTGCCCGCGACGTAGCTCGACCCACCGATGGTCACGTCGAGCGGGATGTAGGCCTGCCCGACGCGCGCTTCCTGGCCGTTCACGCCGATGCGCATCCCCTTGAGCGCAATGCCGCTCGGCGCGACGCTCGAATCGAGGCTGATGAAGGTCGGCTTCGTGAACAGGTAGCTGTAGCTGTCGTACTGGCTCGTCTCGAACATCACGTAGCTCTTCGGCAGGTTGAGCAGCTGGCTCACGTTGAAGAGCATGAAGTAGCGCTCGCCCACGCCGGCGGCGAAGTTCTGCTGGATCTGCGACAGCGACAGCGCGCGGTTGTGGACCGCGACCAGGCGCAGCGTACCGGTCCACTGGCGCTGGCCGGACGGGTCATTGCCGAGCACCAGCGCGAAACTGTCGTCCCAGTCGGAGAGCGAGCCGCCGTTGCCGTCGGTGTCGCCCGTGTACTGGCCGTTGACGTAGAGGCGCTGGCCGTTGACCGGGTCGTAGGTGAGCACGACGTGCTGCAGCGAGGCCTGCGCGTCCTCATCGGCGGCACGCGTCAGCAGCGCCGGCTCGCCATTGGCGTCGGTGTCGCTGCTGCGGGTCGCCGCGCGGTACTGATAGGCCATCTGCGACAGCGTCGCGTTGTTCGCCATCGTGCCGCCCGAGTAGCTGACGATGTAGGCGTCCTCCTGCACCACGTTGCCGGGTGCCACCCACGCCTCGATCGAGTACTCGCCGCTCGCCTTGATCATGTCGGCGAGCTTCTTGCTGCCGCTGGTCGTGCCCTGGGCCTTGCCGCCAGTCTTGACGTTGAGGCCCCAGCCGCCGACCCATTCGATCGAGCCCGACATCGTCAGGTTCGCCGCGGGCTCGACGCCGCTGGTGTCGTAGACGGTGGTGCCCATGCCGGTCTTGAACTCGTAGAGGGCGATTTGCGCCGTCTCGTAGCGATTGCCGCCGGCGGCCACGGTGCCGTCGTAGAGCGTGATGGCCTTGGAGAGCTTGAGCGTCGGATCGACCGGCGTCACCGGGATGCCGTTCGCGAAGGCGCGCACCGCCGCTTCCATGGTGTTCGCGTCGTTGGCGCAGCTCGAGCTCCAGCAGTTGTGCGATTCCTCGCGCAAGCGCACCACGAGGCGCGACAGCTCGGGGGCGTCGAGGTTGATCTTGGCGCGCGCCGCCGCATAGGCGGCATCGACGTCGCTCGAGGCGAAGTACGGGGACTGCGCGGTCGCGGAGGCCGGCGTATGGCAGCGCAGGCACTGCCCCTGGCCGCGCACCAGCGGCCAGATCGTCGAGCCGTAGAGGCTCGAGCTGTCGGGGAAGGTCTTGCTCGCGCCGACGTCCTTGACCGGCGGCTCCTGCAGCTGGATGGTCTTGCCGCCGCCGGCGACCGAGCCCGCCCAGTTGCG
>CAZRLI010000361.1:0-2377 GCA_964600535.1 uncultured Steroidobacteraceae bacterium
AGCCAGCGCAGCACGCCGTGAGTCGTAACGTAGAATTCCATGGCCCCACCCCGCCGGAAAAGTTCGCGCATGATGAGCGCCGGCTTTTGCGCCTTACAAGTGTAAATACACTTATCCGCAGCGCGCGGGCGCCGGTTAAGGGCATCTGTACGCACTTAAACGTACTCTGTTTGTTCGCCGCCGCGGGCCGCCCGATGCTCGCTGGCATGGAGATTGCCCTTCGATACGTCCTGCCGGGGAAGCACAAGCCCCGGGCTCATGTGGGCGAACCACCCGCCGGCGAGCCGGGGATTTCGGCGGATTTCGAAAGCCGGACGGTCGAGGTCAGGGACCTGCGGCCGCTGTCGGCCGGCCTGTCGCTCGATCGCGAGGGGTTCTGCCTGCTGCAGGCGCCGAGCGAGGTCGGCGACTTCGACGACGAGGAGGCAATACGGGGTGTCTACTATCACGAGGCGAGCCAGCTCGTGGCGCGCGCGACGGGCGCGTCACGCGTGGTGGTGTTCGACCACACCGTGCGGCATCGGTGCGTGGGTGCGGCGCGCCGCCCGGTCTACAACGTGCACGTCGATTTCACGCTGGCATCCGGGCCGCGGCGCACGCGCGAGCTGCTGCGCGGCGACCCCGGCGAACTGATGCGCCACCGGCACGCGATCATCAACGTATGGCGCCCGATCGTCGGGCCGCTGCGCGACTCGCCGCTCGCGATGGCCGACGCAGCGACCGTCGCGCCCGATGACCTCGTCGCGACGGACCTCGTCTATCCCGGGCGCACCGGCGAGTACTACCTCCTCAAGCACAACCCCGCGCACCGCTGGTACTACGCGCCGGCGATGCAGCCGCACGAAGTGCTGCTCCTGAAGAATTTCGACAGCGCCGAGGACGGGACGGCACGCTTCTCACCGCACGGTGCGTTCGAGGAACCGGGTGCGCCGGCCGATGCGCCGCCGCGGGCGAGCATCGAGCTGCGCACGCTGGCGTTCTTCCACGGGTAGCGGCGTGGTGCGGCGCTACCGCGTCGGCCGTGCGCTCGCGACGCCGATGATGCGCCAGCGGTCCCGTTCGAGCTTCAGCAGGTAGGTCTCGGAGAATTCGAGCGTCGTGGTGGTGCCGTCCTTGCGCTCGGTCGTGGTGCGCAGGCGGGCCCAGACCACTGCCAGTGCGCCCTCCATCTGCGTGCTGGCCTGCTCGACGCGGCGCTCGTAGCGCTTGCTCGCGCCGTACAACACGGGGGCCACCGTGCGCCAGTGGATGGCGAGGTCGCTGGTGAGTGGCTCCGCCCCCGGCGTCGTCGAGAATCCGTGCGCCGAGCCGATGTTGAAACTCACGGCCCCGGGTGCCATCGCCGCGATCGCCGAGTCGAGCCTGCGGCCGGAGAGGTCGGCGTTGAAGGCACGGACCACGGCCTCGGGCGCCTGCAGCCCGCCGGGCGGGGGTGCGGGGGCGGCCGCAAATGCGGCAAGGGGCAGGACGCAGGACAGGGCGGCCAGGGTTCGACGCATGATCTCGATTGCTCCGGGGTGGCGAGGACGACCGACTCTAACCCACGCCCGCGCGTGGTGTAATGCAGGCGGCGGGGTGGCGTGGAATGAATTTGGTGAAGCATCGTGTTGGCCGTGTCGTGTCGGTCCTGCGCGGGAAGGCCGTGCCTTACACGCGCCCCGGCAGTCGCAGTGCCATCGCGAAGCAGCGCGTCGCGGGCGTGGTCGAGGTCGGCCCCGAGGGGCTGGCCGGCGACGAACAGGGCGATCGGCGAGTCCACGGCGGGGCCGACAAGGCCGTGCACCACTACGCCTTCGAGCACTATGCACGCTGGCGCGCCGAACTGGGTGACCTGCCCGTGCTCGCGCAACCGGGCGCCTTCGGCGAGAACC
Source organism: uncultured Steroidobacteraceae bacterium (assembly GCA_964600535.1). Taxonomy (GTDB): domain Bacteria; phylum Pseudomonadota; class Gammaproteobacteria; order Steroidobacterales; family Steroidobacteraceae; genus CADEFQ01. The sequence continues at coordinate 1,872 of CAZRLI010000361.1, forward strand.
TCAGCACGACCGGCTGCACGGAAGCCGATGTCTGCCTCGGCGACCGCTTGCGGATCGGCGGGGCCGTGCTCGAAGTCACGCAGAGCCGCCAGCCCTGCTGGAAGCTCAATGACCGCTTCGGCCGGCCCGACATGGCGCGACTCGTCCAGCAAACGCGGCGTACCGGGTGGTATTACCGGGTCATCGAAGCGGGGACGATCGGCGAAGGAGATGACGTGCTGCTGGTGGCGAGGCCCCATCCGTCGTGGCCGCTGTGGCGCCTGATCGGGATCCTCTACGACCGCACGCTCGACGCCGGGATCCTGGCCGGGATGCTCGCGCTGCCCTTGACGCCTTCCTGGCAACGACTCGTCAATGCGCGCCTCGCAAGGCGGGCAGTGGAGGACTGGGGCGCGCGAATAGACGGGCCACCCAGGCAGGGCTGACAGGAGTGGAATTCGGGCGGGGAAGGTGGTGCCCAGGAGAGGACTCGAACCTCCACGGTGTTACCCGCTAGCACCTGAAGC
>CAZRLI010000362.1:0-2377 GCA_964600535.1 uncultured Steroidobacteraceae bacterium
CGATGCCGTGCTCGTCGGCAAACCGGTCGGCCCGGCGCAGCGCGTCCGCCAGCGAGGCCGCTGCGGGCGTCGGCGCATCGCGCGTGAGTTCACGCGTCGCCTCGCGCCACAACCACCACTCCTCGGCGGCCGACAGAATGCGGGGTACGCCGGGTCGGGCCCCGAGCCGCTCGACCTCGCGCGACAGCCAGCCATCGAATGGCAGGACATCGGGGCTCGCCCAGGCCGTGCGACCGCTCGCCAGCGCTTCGTGCGCCCGGGCGATGCGCACGGCGTGCGCACGCTGGGGGGTTGGCACGACCAGTGTCTCGCCGCGACCCAGTGCTTCCGAAATGTTTGTTGGTAGTGTAATCAAATCAGTTGATTACACGGGTTATACAGAAATTACTTGAAGCGCCTTGCGGCGTCCACGACGCGCTCGCCCGCCGGTGCCTCGCGCGTGCCGCTCGCGTACGCCGCCAGCAGCTCATCCATGCGCTGGAACACGACCCGCAGCGTCGCCGCATCGGGCAGGTTCGTGACGCGAAAGTGATTGCGGTAGGGGACATTGAAGCTGACACCCGGTGCCACGAGCACATGCTTCTGCTCGAGCAGATCGAGGGCAAACGCCTGGTCATCGATGGCCAGCTCATCCGCCTCGATGCCGATGAACGCGTACAGCGCCCCGCGCGGCGCGTGCAAGCGCAGGAAGGGGCTGGCGGCGACCGCGTCGATGATCGCGGCGCGCGACTCGTGCAGGCGCCCGCCCGGCGCGGTGAGCTCGCGGATGCTCTGGTAGCCACCCAGCGCGGTCTGCACCGCCCATTGCGCCGGCACGTTGCTGCACAGGCGCAGCGACGACAGCAGCTCGAGCGCACCAAGGTAGTCCGCGGCCGCGCGCACCCGGCCGGAGAACGCCGCCCACCCCACCCGGTAGCCACAGGCGCGATAGACCTTCGACAGCCCGGACATCGTCGCGCAGAGGGTGTCATGGACGAGCGTCGCCATCGGGACGAATTCGGCGTCACCGTAGAGGATCTGGTCGTAGATCTCGTCGGCGTAGACGATGAGGCCGTGCTTCTCCGCGAGGCGCGCCAGCTGTTCCAGCACGGCGCGCGGATAGACCGCGCCGGTCGGGTTGTTCGGGTTGATGATCACGATCGCGCGCGTGCGGCGCGTGACCAGTGCCTCGACCGCTTCGGGGTCTGGCACGAAGCCGTTCCCGGGCAGGCAGGGGTAATGCACCGCCCGGCCACCGTTCAGCGTGACCGCCGCCGACCACAACGGATAGTCGGGACCCGGCACCAGCACTTCGTCGCCCTCGTTCAGCAGCGCACGCAACACGAGGTCGATGAGTTCCGAGACACCGTTGCCGATGAACACCTCGTCGGCGCTCACTCCTTGCACGCCGCGCGCCTGCTGCTGCATCACCACGGCTTCACGCGCCGGGAAGATGCCCTTCTGATGGCAATACGCCTCGCTCTCGCGCAGGTTCTCGATCATCGCCAGGCGCATGGTCTCGGGCGTGCGAAAGCCGAACAGGCCCGGATTGCCGATGTTGAGCGAGATGATCTCGTGCCCCATGCGCTCCATCTCGTGGGCACGGCGCGCGAGCCGCCCGCGGATCTCGTAGCGGACGTTCTTCAGGCTGTCGCTCGGGCGAAAGGGCTCGCTCATGCCCGCGAGCATAGCAAATCAGCGGATGACCCCGGCCTCCCGCAGGCGGGCGCGCTCGCCGGAATCGAGACCCAGTTCCGCTTCGAGCACCTGGTCGGTGTGCTGGCCGAGCAGCGGTGGCGCATCGCGGTACTCTATCGCCGTGCGCGAGTAGTTGATCGGGTTCTTCACCCCCGGCACCCGGCCGGCCGTCGGATGCGGCAGGTCGATGCGCATGCCGCGATGGATCACCTGGGGCTCGGCAAACACCTGCCCGATGTCGTTGATCGGTCCGCAGGGCACGTTCGCCGCGTTGAGCGCCGTGAGCCAGTCGCGGGTGCTGCGCGCGCGCAGTGCCTGCGCCACGAGCGGCACGAGCACCGCGCGCTGCGCGACCCGCGCGGCGTTGCTCGCGAAGCGCGCATCCGCCGCGAGTTCCGCGCAACCGGCCACCGCACACCAGCTCGCGAACTGGCGGTCATTGCCGATCGCCAGCATCAGGAATCCATCGGCGGTCGCGAATGCCTGGTAGGGCACGATGTTCGGGTGCGCGGTGCCCTGGCGCCGCGGCGAGCGTCCACTGACGAGGAAATTCATGTTCTGGTTCGCGAGCCAGCCCAGCTGCGTGTCGAGCAGCGCGAGATCGATGTACTGGCCCTGCCCCGACGACCGGCGCTCGTAGAGCGCCGCCGTGATCGCTGTCGCCGCATACATGCCGGTCATCAGGTCGACGACCGCCACG
>CAZRLI010000363.1:0-2366 GCA_964600535.1 uncultured Steroidobacteraceae bacterium
CAGGGCACGATGTTGGCGTGGTGTTCGAGCCAGGTGTTGAGGATCTCGTCGCCCGGGCCAAGGCGCGGCCGCGCCCACGCGTTCGCCACGAGGTTGATGGCCTCGGTGGTGCCGCGCGTGAAGATGATCTCCTTCACCGAGCGTGCATTGAGGAACCTGCGGACGCGCTCGCGGGCACCCTCGAAGGCCGCGGTCGCCGCCTGGCTGAGCGCGTGCACGCCGCGATGCACGTTGGCATGCTGGTGGGTCTCGTAATAGTCCACGGCCTCGATGACCGCGCGCGGGCGCTGCGAGGAGGCGGCACTGTCGAGATAGACGAGCGGGTGCCCGTTCACCCGGCGCGCCAGGATCGGGAAGTCGGCGCGTACCCGGGCGACGTCGTAGGGCGGGTCGTGGCGGGCCGGTACGGATGCCATCACACCAGCTCCCGCGCAACGGCGGCGTCGCCGCCCGTGAAGCGCTGCGCGAAGGCGCGCTCGATCTGCGCGCGCAGCGCCGGGATCGTGATGCCGGAGACCAGCCCGGTGAGGAAGGCCCACTTGAGGAGGCTCTGCGCCGTGGCCGGTTCGATGCCGCGCGACAGCAGGTAGAAGAGCATCTGATCGTCGAGCTTGCCGGCCGTCGCGCCGTGGCTCGCCTGCACGTCATCCGTGTAGATCTCGAGTTGCGGACGGACATCGGCTTCGGCGCCGGGCCCGGCAAGCAGGCTCCTGAGCGACTGGCGTGATGCGGCGCGCGTGGCGCCGGGCCGCATCACGATATGGCCGTTGAACGCGACGCGCGAGCGGCCAGCGGCGATGCCCCGGTAGTCCTCGCCAGTCTCGGTCGCGGGTGCGGCGTGCTCGATGCGCGCGTACGTGTCGTTCACCTGCGTGCCATCGATGGCGACGGAACTGGCGTAGGCGATGCGGGCCCCGCGGCCTGCGAGCCGGGCGTGCAGCGTGGTGCGAGCCGCCTGCGCGCCCAGGGCGATCGAGTCGAGTCCGTACTCGGCGTCGGCGCCGATCTCGGCGCGCAGCGTTTCGAAGTGTACGGCGGCGGCGCCCAGTTGTTGCACGCGCACGTGGCGCAGCTGCGCAGCCGCGCCGATCCTGAGATCGAGGGCGGCATTGGAAAATGTCGCGCCGTCGGCGAGGCCGAGATGCCGTTCGACGAGGCGCAGCTGCGCATTGTCGCCGGCCTCGACGGTCAGGACGGGATAGGAGGCCGCTTCCGTGCCCGGCCGGGTCGCCACGAACAGCACCTCGAGGTCGCGCCGCGCGTTCGCACTGGCCCTGATCGTCGCGGCCTGCGGCGCAAAGGCAAGGGCGAGGGCACCGAGGCGGGCGTCGGCTACGCCCTGGCCGAAGCCCGCATCGAGCGACGCACGGGTGTCGAGCGTAACGCCCGCGGGACCATCGGGGCCCGCCGACAGGGCGGCGGCAAAGAGGCCATCGACGAACACGAAGCGATCGAAGCCGGCGAGCGGCCCGGGCAGCACGCTGCGGGCCCGTTCGATCGCGGGGTCGTCGACCGCGAGGCCCGGGGCGAAGGCGAGGCCATCGAGCGGCCGCAGGTTGGCGTAGCGCCAGTTCTCCTCGCGCGGGCCGGGCAGGCCGCCCGCGGTCACCACGCCGAGGGCGCTGGCGCGCTGCTCGCGCGACGCCACCGCCGCCGGCAGCCGCGCCGCGACGGCCGCGTGGTCCGCCACCATACGGGCGAGCGCGCTCATGCGGCGCTCGCCTCCAGGAGCCAGTCATAGCCGCGCCGCTCGAGTTCGGCGGCGAGTTCCGGTCCGCCGCTGCGGATGATCCGGCCGCGCGACAGCACGTGCACCCGGTCCGGCTGCACGTGATCGAGCAGGCGCTGGTAATGCGTCACCAGCACGATCGAGCGATCGGGACCGCGCATCGAGTTGATGCCCTGCGCCACGACCTTCATCGCATCGATATCGAGCCCCGAGTCCGTCTCGTCGAGGAGCGCGAGGCGCGGTTCGAGCACCAGCATCTGCAGGATCTCGTTGCGCTTCTTCTCGCCGCCGGAGAAGCCTTCATTGACGCCGCGCGACAGGAAGCCCTCGTCCATCTGCATGAACTTCATCTTGCCGCGCACCAGCTCGAGGAACTCGAACGCGTCGACCTCCGGCTGGCCCGCGGCCTTGCGACGCGCATTGAGCGCGGCCTTCAGCAGGTAGACATTGTTGACGCCCGGGATCTCCACCGGGTACTGGAAGCCGAGGAAGACACCGGCACAGGCGCGCTCGTCTGCGGCCATCGCGAGCAGGTCGCGCCCGTCGTAGCGCACGCGGCCCTGGGTCACGGCGTAGCCCGGACGCCCCGCGAGCGTATAGGCGAGCGTGCTCTTGCCCGAGCCGTTCGGGCCCATGA
>CAZRLI010000364.1:0-2348 GCA_964600535.1 uncultured Steroidobacteraceae bacterium
GGGCCGCCGCCGTGCACGAACACGACGCGCACGCCGAAGTAATGCAGGATCGCGATCTGCTCGATCAGCGCGCGGGTCGCCTGCGGGTCGCCGAACACGGCGCCGCCGGCCTTGATCACGAACGTCTTGCCCTTGTACATGCGGATGTACGGCGCGGCGCTGCGCAGCGAGCGGACGGCGAGGGCCTGGTCGTCGCGGTGCTTGATCATGTCGGTCTTCACACTCCCTGGGAAAGCATGCGGTGCAGGACCGCCATCTGCGCGGTCATGCGGTTGTAGGCCTCGCGTTGCACGATGCTGCGCGGGCCGTCGAGCACCGCGTCCGCCACCGCGACATTGCGACGCACGGGCAGGCAGTGCATGAACTTGCAATCGGCGGCGGTCGTGGCGAACCACTCGGGGGTCACGCGCCAGTCGCCGAGCGCCGCGCGCAGGCCCGCGTCGCCCTCGACGTCGCCGTAGTGGGCGGTCGATCCCCATTCCTTCGCGTAAATGACATGCGCCCCGGCGAGCGCCTCGGCCCGGTTCGCGGTCTCGCGCACCGAGCCGCCGGCGGCGGCGGCGGCGGCGCGCGCCTTCTCCATGGTTTCCGGCGGCAGGCCGAAGCCCTCCGGGCGCAGCACCACGACTTCCATGCCGCGCATCGCCGCCATGTGCACCGTTGCTGCGGGCACCGCGAGCGGCAACGCGCGCGGATGCTGGACCCAGGAGAGCACGAACTTCGCCCGTCCCGGCACCGCGATGTCATCCATCGTCTTCCAGTCCGCGAGCGCCTGGCAGGGATGGTTCATCGCCGACTCGAGGTTGATGAGCGGCTTGTCGATCACGTCGGCCATGGCACGGAACTGGGTCTCGGCGAGGTCGCGCGCGAGGTCCTTGCCTTCCGCGAACGCCCGGATGCCGAGTGCGTCGCAGTAGGAGGCGAGCACGGGCAGCCCCTCGCGCACATGCTCGGCGGCGGCGCCGTTCATCACGGCGCCGAGGCGCGTCTCGAGCTGCCAGGTGCCCTGTCCCGGCGTGATCACGAAGGAACTGCCACCGAGGCGCGCCATGCCGGCCTGGAAAGAGGCGAGCGTGCGCAGCGAGGGATTGAAGAACACGAGCCCGAGGATGCGCCCGGCAAGCGCGCGCGGTTCGGGCCGCTGCTCGAGGCGGCGCGCGAGCTCGAGCAGGGCCGCGATCTCGTCACGGCTGAAATCGGCGAGGTCGAGGAAGCGGTGCATGCCAGTGCCGCGCGCCTCACAGCGCCGCGAGCGCCCCTTTCAGCTGGTCGACGTGTTCTTCCCGGAGTATGAACGGCGGCAGGAGCCGCAGCACCTGCGGGTCGCCGCTGGTGCCGGCGAGGATGTCGCGCTCGAGCAGCGCCGCCTGGATCTCCCGTGCCGGCCGGTCCATGCGCAGGCCGAGCAGGAAGCCCTCGCCCTGGAAGCCGGTCACCGGGCCGACCCCGCAGGTCTCGCGCACGTACCGCGACACGCGCCGGACATTGGCCAGCAGGTCCTCGCCCTCGATCGCCTCGATCACCGCCTCGATCGCGGCGCAAGCCATGGGCCCGCCGCCAAAGGTCGTGCCCAGCGACTCGGGCTTGATGGCGCCGGTCACGCGCGGCGTCATCAGCAGCGCCGCGCAGGGAAAGCCGTTGCCGAGCGCCTTCGCCGTCGTGATCATGTCTGGACGCACGTCGTAGAGATCGGCAGCAAACGGGTGGCCCGCGCGGCCCATGCCGCACTGGACCTCGTCGAACACCAGCAGCGCGCCCACTTCGTCGCAGCGTCGGCGCAGTGCCCGCAGGAAGTCCGCGCCCATGTCGAAGGCGCCACCCACGCCCTGGATCGGCTCGACAATGACCGCCGCCGTGTCCCGGGTGACGTGCTGCGCGATGGCGCCCGCCGCGCGGCGCGGCAGCCACGACACGTCAAAGGGCGTGCGCGGGAACGCGTGCCACTTCTCGCGCGCACCCCAGGTGATGGCGCCCGCGGCGGCCGTGCGGCCATGGAAACTGCCCTCGACCGCGGCGACCTGCGGCCGTCCCGTGATGCGAAACGCCATCTTGAGCGCGTTTTCGTTCGCTTCGGCGCCGCTGTTGACGAAGAACACGCTGTCGAACGCGCCGCCGGCGAAGCGCAGCAGCCGCGCGCCGGCCCGCTCGCGCACGGCCATCGGCACGGCATTGCTCTGGAAGTTGCAGGCCGCGGCCTGCCGCTGCAGCGCACGCGTCCAGCCCGGATGCCCGTAGCCGAGCGCAGCAACGGCGTGGCCGCCGTAGAGGTCGAGTACCCGCCGGCCGTCGCGCGCGTGCAGCCAGACGCCGTCGGCATGCTCGACTTCGAGCGGATATTGCGCGAAGAC
>CAZRLI010000365.1:0-2343 GCA_964600535.1 uncultured Steroidobacteraceae bacterium
CGGCGGCTCGACCGCAGCGTCATCGCCGCCTTCACCGCGCAGGGGAGCGCACCCGCCCCGGCCAACCGCATGGGAGAGGTGGTCGCGGCTTACGAGGCGGCGCTGCAGCAGGCGATGGCAGGCATGGCGGAATCGCTGGCGGCGGCGGCCCGGTAGCCGCCGCCGCCCGCAGCTTGCCTCAGAAGCTGATGTTGAGGCTCACGCCGTACGTGCGCGGCACGTTCGTCAGGTAACCGACGCGCGCGCTGCGCCCGCGCTCGCGGTCGATCGACAGGAAGGCGCGCTCGTCCCACAGGTTGTTGACGAAGGCCGCCGCCTCCCAGCGCCCGCCCTTGAGGCCGAAGCGCAGGTTGCCGATCTCGTAGGAGGGCAGCTCGGCCTGGAACGCGAACGAGCTGATCGTCGGGTTGCCGAACGGAATGAAGCGTGCCGAGCCCGGCGGCCCGCCGGTCGCGATCAGGCCGAAGTTCGGTTCCTGGTCGGCGAGCTGCGTGTACGACGATCCCACGTGCTGGAACGTGAACGTCAGGTAGCTCTCGAGCGCATTTGCCCAGGCCCACGAGTAGGTCGCGCTCGCCGCAGCCTGGAACTCGGGCGCCGTCGGCAGGCGGTTGCCCTTGCGGATGCCCGCGATCGGGCTGCCATTGGCGAGCTGCGACTTGGTGATCTCGGCGTTGTTGTAGGTGGCCGAGACGCCGAAGTCCCAGTTCTCGTTCGGTCGCGCGAAGAGCTCCACCTCGCCGCCCACGGTGCGCGCCTCTGCGTTCAGGATGATGCGCGACGAGCAGGAGCCCGCGTCGGCGATCACCTGCAGGCCGTCGATGTCGGTGTAGAAGGCCGCCGCATTGAACTGCACGCGGCCGTCCGCAAAGGTCGACTTGAGGCCGAGCTCATAGTTCTGCGTCTTCTCGTCGTCCCAGGTCGGGTGGCCGCCGTAGATGTTGATGTCATTGCCCTGGCACAGCGTGACGTTGAGCGGATCGTTGATGCCGCCGAGCCGGAAGCCGCGCGACACCTGCGCGGTCAGCATCACGTCCGCCGTCGGGCGGAACGCGAGGATGGCGCGCGGCGAGAAGCCGTCCGAGCTCGTCGAGCCGGGCTCGTTGGTGTAGCCGACATCGGCGAAGACGCCCGCGAAAGTCAGCAGGCGGTCCTCGTCGAAGTCGTAGTAGCGCAGGCCGCCCGTGAGGCTCCACTGGTCGTTGAAACGCCAGGTACCCTCGCCGAACAGCGCGAACTGCTGGAAGTCGTAGGTGAGGTGCGAGAAGAAGGGCGTGTTCGGCGGGGCGTTGAAGTCGGCGCTCGTTGCGCCGAAGCGCCGCTGCAGGATCGCGTCGTAGCCGGGCGTCGGCAGGTTCTGGCCGTAGGTGCGATCGACCTGCTGGTAGAAGCCGCCGACCAGCCAGTCGAACTGCCCGCCGCCGTTGGAGGCGAGCCGGATTTCCTGGCTGAAGGCTTCGAGCTTGGTCGAATCGATCAGCGGCGAATTGAGGCGCACCTCGGCCGGGAAATAGCCCGTCGGCTGGCCGAAGGTGAGGTCATAGGTCACGCTGCCGGTGAGCTGGCTGGCATCGCGCGTCACCACGACCTTGCGATCGGTGTACGAGCTGACCGACGTCAGCGTGGCGCCGCCGAAGTCATACTGGATATTGAGGTCGCCGAGCTTGAAGTCGTCGTCGATGCCCTCCTGCAGCTGCGTCACCTGGCCACGCTCGCCCGGCGTCACCGGCGGCTCGGTCGTCGTGAACGGATTGCCGAGGATGTTGTAGACCTCGATGCGCGGGAAGCCGTCGGTCTCGAGCTTCTGGTAGACGAGGCGCGGCGTGATCGACAGGCGCTCGGTCGGCCGGAAGAGCAGCGCGACCCGGGCACCTGACTTGGTGCCGCTGTTGACGTCCTCGCGCTTGCCGCGGCCCGGGTACACCGAGTCGATGAACCCGGCCATGTCGTTGTAGTAGCCGGCGACGCGCAGCGCCGCCTGCTCGCCGAACGGCAGGTTGACCGCGCCCTTCACGGCGCCGCCGAATTCGCTGTCGGTGCCCGTCTGGCCGCTGAACTGCACCGAGCCCTCGTACTTGCCGAGCTTCGGTTGCGCGGTGATGTAGCGCACCGTTCCCGAGGAAGAGCCCGCGCCGAACAGCGTGCCCTGCGGACCGCGCAGGACCTCCAGGCGCTCGAGGTCGTAGAGGTCGAGGTCGGGCGTGAAGAGCGCGACCGAGATCGGCGACTCATCGAGGTAGATGCCGACCGATTCCTTGACGCCCGCCTGGTCGCGCACGACCTGGCCGGCGCTGATGCCGCGGATCGCGACCTGGCTCTGGCCGGGGCCGAGATCGGTGATCG
>CAZRLI010000366.1:0-2333 GCA_964600535.1 uncultured Steroidobacteraceae bacterium
CTGGCCGCGGTTCCAGCAGCTCACCATCAGCGGGCCCTGGTAGTCGGAGTCGATGAGGCCGACGAGGTTGCCGAGCACGAGGCCGTGTTTGTGGCCGAGCCCCGAGCGCGGCAGGATCACCGCGGCGAGCCCGGGGTCCTCGACCCAGATCGACAATCCCGTCGGGAGCAGTTCCGCCTTGCCGGGTGCCAGCTCGAGGGGTGCGTCGACCATGGCGCGCAGATCGAGGCCGGCCGCCCCGCTCGTGGCGTAGGTGGGCAGCGGCCACTGCGCACCGAGGCGCGGATCGAGCACCCGGACCTTGAGCGGCCGGCGACCCATGCCTGCGCTGCCGTTCACGCGCGGGCTTTGCCGTGCGCGGCCGCGCGATGCGCGGCGTACTGGCCCGCGACCAGCGCGATGAATTCCTGCGCCAGCAGGCTTTTCGGCGCCGGCCCCAGCGCCGTGCGGCCGGTGCGCGAGAGGACGATCAGCGCATTCTCGTCCTTGTCGAACACCTTGTCGTCGCCGACCTCGTTGGCGGCGATCATGTCGAGGTTCTTGCGCAGCAGCTTCGCCCGCGCGTTCTGCTCGACATTCTCGGTCTCCGCCGCGAATCCCACGACGAAAGGCCGATCGGATCGTGCGGCGACCGTCGCGAGCACGTCGGTCGTGCGTTCGAGCGCGAGGTCGAGCGCCGACTCGGTCTTCTTGATCTTCTGCCCCGCGGGGCGCGCGGGCCGGTAGTCGGCCACCGCCGCCGTCGAGATGTAGATGTCGATGCCGGCCACCTCGCGCAACACCGCCCCGAGCATGTCGTCCGCGGATTCGACGTCGACGCGGCGCACGCCCGCTGGTGTCGCGAGGCCCACGGGACCGGCGATGAGCAGCACCTCGGCACCGGCCTCGCGCGCGGCGCGTGCGATTGCGAAACCCATCTTTCCCGAGCTGCGGTTGCTGATGAACCGCACCGGATCGAGCCGCTCGCGCGTCGGCCCGGCCGTCACGAGCACGCGCCGGCCCGCGAGCGGACCGTGCGGCGTGCCAAGCAGCGCCTCGGCGAGTCCCGCGAGCTCGTGGGGTTCGAGCATGCGGCCGTCACCGGTTTCGCCACAGGCCTGCTCGCCCGCACCGGGCCCGAGGATGTGCACGCCGCGCTCGCGCAGCAATGCCACGTTGGCCTGGGTCGCGGCGCTCGCCCACATGACACGGTTCATCGCCGGCGCCACCGCGATCGGTGCCTCGGTGGCAAGGCACAGGGTCCCGAGCAGGTCGTCGGCGATGCCGTGTGCGAGCGTCGCCAGCGAATGCGCGCTGGCGGGCGCGACCAGGATGAGGTCGGCCCAGCGCGCGAGTTCGATGTGGCCCATGGCGGCCTCGGCCGAAGCGTCCCACAGGCTGTCGCGGACCGGGCGGCCCGATACCGCCTGGAAGGTGGTCGCGGTGACGAAGCGTGCCGCGCCCGCCGTCATCACCACCTGCACTTGCGCGCCCCGCTCGGCGAGTCGCCGCACGAGGTCGGGGCTCTTGTAGGCGGCGATGCCGCCGGTCACGCCGAGGATGATCTTGCGGCCCTGCATGGCCCCATTATCGGGTGGCCGTCGCGAAGCGTGCAAACACGCCCGATTATCGACGTGCACCGGTTCACGCCCCCGGTGACACTGCCCGCCAACGGAGGTGTCGCCTTGCGCATCAGTGCCTGGCCGGCCGGCGAGCGGCCGCGCGAAAAGCTGGTCCGGTCCGGCGTCCAGAGCCTGTCGGACGCCGAGCTGCTCGCGGTCGTGTTCGGCAGCGGTTGCGCCGGGCTCGACGCGGTGGCGATCGCCCGCGGCCTGCTGGCCCACGCCGGCAGCCTCCGCGGCCTGCTCGCCACCGACCGGGAGGCCGGCTGCCGGCTGCGCGGGCTCGGACCGGCGCGCTGGTGCCGCCTGCAGGCAGCGCTCGAAATGGCGCGGCGGCACTACCAGGAACAGTTGCAGGCACGCCCGATGCTCGACGCCCCGCGCCACACCGCGGATTTCCTCGTGGCGCAGCTGCGGGACCGGCCCTATGAGGTGTTCTGCTGCCTGTACCTCGACAGCCGCCACCGCCTGATTGCCTTCGACGAGCTCTTTCGCGGCACGATCGACGGCGCGAGCGTGCATCCGCGCGAGGTCGTGCGGCAGGCCCTCGCACGCAATGCCGCCGCCGTGATCCTCGCCCACAACCACCCGTCGGGCGTGGCCGAGGCGAGCCAGGCCGACGAGCTGATCACCCGGCGCCTGCGCGACGCACTCGCGCTGCTGGACATCCGGGTACTTGACCACTTTATCGTGGGCGACGGCGCCTGCCTGTCGTTCGCGGAACGCGGGCTG
>CAZRLI010000367.1:0-2325 GCA_964600535.1 uncultured Steroidobacteraceae bacterium
CGACCTCATTCCAGGTCTCCAACTTCAATGCCGGCACCGGCGCGCCGAACGTTATCCCGGGCGAGCTCAAGGCGCGCTTCAACCTGCGCTACTCGCCGGTGCAGACACTCGCCGGCCTGCGCGAAACGGTCGAGGGCATCCTGAAGAAGCACCGCGTGCGCTACACGCTCGAGTGGTATGTATCGGGGGAGCCCTTCTTCACGCCCCCGGCCGAGCTCTCGCGGGCCGCCGTGCAGGCGATCCGTGCCGAGACCGGCGCCGCGCCGAAGCTGTCGACCGGCGGCGGCACCTCGGATGGCCGCTTCATCGCGCCGATGGGGGCGCAGGTCGTGGAGCTCGGCGTCGTGAACGCGACCATCCACAAGGTCAACGAAAGCGTGCGCGTCGCCGAGATCGACGCCCTGCACCGGATCTATCTCGGGGTCCTGCGCGCGCTGTTGACGGCGGCCCCGTAGACGCCGAGGAAACCGGCCGAAACGAGTACCCAGGCCGGCATCGACAGGCCGAGGAAACGCCAGTCCACCCGGGCGCACTCCCCGCCCCCGGTCATCACCTTGCGCACGACCTCGAGGATCGGGAACACCTCGAGCATGAAATCGAGCGAGGCGCCGCAGGCCGGCACCGTGCCCGGCGGCAGGCTCTGCACGTACACGTGCCGCGCGGCGACCGCGATTGCGGCCCCGGCGGTGATCACCACCAGCACGGCATAGACATGCCCGCCCACCCGCCCCGGGTCGTGCAGGGCGGCGAGCAGGAAGACGACGCCGAGCGCGAGGATGGCGACGCGCTGGAACATGCACAACGGACAGGGCGCGAGGCCGAGCACCTTCTCCGCATAAAGCGCGAACGCGAGCATCGCGAGGCAGACCGCCGCGCCGAGCGCATTGCCGGCCCGTCCCGGCGAGCGCTTCACGGCTGACGCGCCTCGGCGCGCGCGCGGATGCGGGTCGCCACCTCTTCGAGGCGGGTGTGGCGGATATCCTGGCCGTGCACCATGTAGACCACGTATTCCGCGATGTTCTTCGCATGGTCGCCGACCCGTTCGAGCGCGCGCCCCGCCCAGGTGGTGTCGAGGATGCGCCGGACCTGGCGCGGGTCCTCCATCATGAAGGTGACGCACTGGCGCTGCATCGACTCGTATTCCTCATCGACCAGCCGGTCGTGCTGCGGCACTCGCAGCGCCGCCTCGACATCCATGCGCGCGAATGCGTCGAGGGCCTCGTGCACCATGCCGGCAACCAGCCGGCCGAGGTGCTTGATCTCGCGGTAGCGGTCCGGCGGGCGCTCGTGTGTCGCGAGGCGCAGCGCGATATTGGCGATCTTGCGGGCCTCGTCGCCGATACGCTCGAGGTCGGTGATCGCCTTGATGATCGCGACGATGAGCCGCAGGTCGCCGGCGGTCGGCGCGCGCGTCGCGAGGATGCGCAAGCATTCCTCGTCGATCGCGACTTCCATGCGGTTCACCGCCTCGTCGTTGCGCACGACCTCGGCCGCGACCTCGCTGTCCGCGTCGGAGAGCGCTGCCAGGGCCTTCTGCAGCTGCTCCTCGACCAGCCCGCCCATCTTGAGCAGGTTGGCACGCACCGCTTCCAGGTCTTCGTTGAAGCGGCTCGAGATGTGGTGGGACAGGTCGGTCGTTTCCATGGTACTCAATGATAGCTCAGCCGCGGCCCGCGGCCGCGAGCACCCGCCGCAGCGGGAAATGGCAGGTGAAGGTGCTGCCCCGCCCCTCGGTGCTCGCGACCTCGAGCGTGGCACCATGCCGTTGCAACACATGCTTCACGATCGACAGCCCGAGGCCGGAACCGCCGGTGGCGCGCGAGCGGCCCGCGTCGACGCGATAGAAGCGCTCGGTCAGCCGCGGGATCGCGTCGCCGGGGATGCCCGGGCCGGTGTCAGCCACCGAGAAGTGCGCGCCGTTCGTGTCGCTCCACCAGCGCATCGCGATGCTGCCATCGGCGGGCGTGTACTTGGCGGCGTTGTCGATGAGGTTGGCGAACGCCGAGTGGAGCTCGACTTCGTCGCCTTGCAGCCGCTCCTGCGTGTCGATCGCCAGCGTCACGACCGCCGGGTGTTGCGGGCGCGCCAGCACCTCCTTGCGCAGCAGCGCCAGCATCGCCGCGACGTCCACCGGCTCGCCCTCCAGCTGCGCGTCCTTCGCCTCGAGGCGCGACAGCACCAGCAGGTCGCCGATGATCGCGGCCATGCGCTCCGCCTGGCGGCGCATCTCCGCGATCGGCGGCGCGAGTGCGGGATCCAGCGCGGGATCGGTGGCGAGCGTCTCGAGGTAGCCCGCGATCACGGTGAGCGGCGAGCGCAGCTCGT
>CAZRLI010000368.1:0-2320 GCA_964600535.1 uncultured Steroidobacteraceae bacterium
GAACAGCGCCAAGCCGGTTGATTTGTCAGACCGTGGCTTTCTTGGGTTGCTCGCGCGGGCGTTTGCTCGCTTTTTCGTGCTGTACCAGTCGCAAGTGTTGCAAGCGAATAACGACGCGATACCGGCTTATCAACAGGACGCAGACGGCAACCTGCGCAGCAAAACGAGCCGGGCGGCGCTTGAACAGTGGGCCTTTGTGTTCGGTCTGCCTTCGGACACGGCAGGCGTTTATGGTGCGCGCGGTCCATCGCTGGCAACCGGCGGCGTAGCAACTCCAGGTGCAACCCTTCCGGCTGTCCTGATTCCAGCGGGAACCCAAGCGCGCGACTCCACGCAACAGATCGTCGTCGAAACTGTTTCGGCGGTGACCACAGACGGGCCGCCGAACACGCAAGCAATCCAGCTTATTAGCGTGACCAAAGGCGCAAAGGCCAACCTGTCAGCAGGTTCGATCCTTACGTGGATTGCCCCACCGGTTGGGCTTACGGCGACGTTTACGTTGACCACGGCTCTATCGGGTGCCAAGGATGCGGAAACCGATCTTGAACTTCTCCAGCGGCTTCTACGGCGCATTCAGAACCCGCAGCGAGGTGGCACGGCAGCGGACTATCGCTTTTGGTCAGAAAACGCATTCAACATCCTGACTGGCGCAGCACTCGGCATTGCGCGTGCCTACGTCTATCCGCTTCGTGACGGACTTGGAACGGTGGATGTGTGCGCGACGGTGGAAGGGTACGATCTGGGGCGCGATCCTGGGGCGACGCTGATCAGCGATCTGCAAGACTGGCTTGATAAGCAGCGACCGGTGACAGCCGTGGTCACTGCGTATCGCCCGGAGTTGCTTGCTGCGCGAGCGCTGCGTCTGCGCGTCATTGCGCAGCCGTCGACGGACAAAAACAGCACGTATGTGTACGACTGGGATGATCAGCGGCTCTCGACGACGATTACGTCTCACACAAGCAATAGCGTCACGGTCGCAGCGATTCCGCCGAAGCTGCAAGCGGCGTACACAGCGGGGAAAAAACCGCGCATCCAGGTGATCATCTCGACGGCGGGCGCGTCTCCAATTCCGTTTGTGGCAAGGGTCATCAACATCACCGGGCTTGTGCTCACGCTGGATACGACATTCAGCGTGCAGCCGACGAATGCGGTTGATTACTTCTACTCGGGCTCCTCGACGGTGGTCCCGATTGCGACGCGGCTGCGAGAGTACGTCAAGCAGCTTGGACCATCGCGCGCATCGGGAACGGCTGACCCTGACGACCCGTGGGAAGATACGATCCGACTAGAGAGAATCGTCGATATCGTCATGGAAACCAAAGACACCGACGGCACGCGCATGGTCACGTCAATGCAGCCGTATGCGACGTGCGTGCAAACCGCGATAGGCGCGGGGGCGTTTGCGTCGGTGGATCGTACCCCGCGCGATATCCGTGCTGGCGTCGGTCCAGAGTTGCTGTTCTTGCGCGCCGGAGGAATCGAGGTCATCCAGTGACGCAGGACCAAATCAAGCAACTGCTGATCTCGCTGTTTCCTGAAGGCAGCGCCGACCTTTACAAAACCGGCAACGATGATGTAATCGGCGGTTGGCTCAACTCGTTAGCAGGCTCGCTCAAAGACGTAATGGCCGATCGGTTCGATGCGTTTGTGCGCAACATGAACCCGGCGACGATCGACGAGAATATACCGGACTGGGAAGCGGCCACGGGCTTGTCAAATTCCAAGCTCGCGACGTTTGGCAACGATGCCCAGCGACGAAATGCAGTGCTTTCCGTACTGCGTATGCACGGTGCATTTTCGCTCGACGACATTCGCGCCATTTTGCAGCCGTACTTTCTGTATGCGGACCCGTCGCAGATTGAGATTTTAGAGCCTAGCCGTCCGCAGCAGCGCACCGCGCACACCTACACGGGCGGGATTTTAGGACCGGCGGCGCTTGTCGAAGAATCAGTCATCGTTGCCGACGATCCGCGCGTGTCACCGGCTGGCGTGATTTTGGAGTTTGAGATCACGACGACACGGCTGGATTCGGTCGTGGTGGCGCTTCGGGCTCCAAACGGGCAGACCTATCAGAGACCTAGCGGATACCTAGACACCGAAGCGACAAGCGTTACCGCCGAGTCATACCGGATTTGCTGGCCAGAGTTTGCCGGACTGCCGATTAAGGGCGATTGGCGCGTGCTTTTTGCCAGCCAAACCGGCGACAATATCACCATCGGAACGTGGTCGATTTTCGTCGAGGGTATCGGCAACGTGTACGACGGTTTAGGCGGCGTGGTGTCTCAGGGACTTGGCGCGGCTTTGTTCACGTTCACGGCAG
>CAZRLI010000369.1:0-2317 GCA_964600535.1 uncultured Steroidobacteraceae bacterium
GTGTCGCTGTCGCGCCTGAAGGTGAACCTGCTGCCGGACCTGTCCTATCCGACCCTCACCATCCGCACCGAGCTGCCCGGCGCGGCGCCGCTCGAGGTCGAGAACCTGATCACGCGGCCGGTCGAGGAAGCCGCGGGCACGATCCGCAACGTGCGCAGCGTGCGCTCGGTGTCGCGGTCCGGGCAGGCGGACGTCGTGCTCGAGTTCGCCTGGGGCACCGACATGGACTTCGCGGGCATCGAGGTGCGCGAACGGCTCGACCTGTTGCAACTGCCGGTGGACGCGCGCCGCCCGCTGCTGCTGCGCTTCGACCCTTCGACCGAACCCGTGCTGCGACTCGCCTTCGTCGATCTCTCGGCCGCGGGCGCCACGCATGAGGAGCGCCTCAAGACCCTGCGGCGCTTCGCCGACGATCGCCTCAAGCCCGCGCTCGAGGCGACCGAAGGCTCCGCCGCCGTCAAGGTCAGCGGTGGCTTCGAGGACGAGGTCCATGTCTACGTGGACCAGGACCGGCTCGCGCAGCTCAAGCTCGATGTCGCCACGGTCGCCGCGCGCATCGGCGCGGAGAACGTCAACCTCTCGGGTGGGCGCCTCGAGCAGGGCACGCAGCGCTTCCTGGTGCGTACGCTCAACGAGTTCCGCTCGCTCGCGGAAATGGAGAATACGGTCATCGCGACGATCGATGGCCACCCGGTGTACCTGCGCGACATCGCGCGGGTCGAGCATGGCTACCGCGACCGCACCGCCATCACGCGCCTCGACGGCCGCGAGTGCGTCGAACTCGCGGTCTACAAGGAGGGCGATGCCAACACCGTGCAGCTGGCGCAGGCGGTGCGCACGCGCGTCGCGGAGCTCGCCAAGTCGCTGCCCGCGGACACGAAGCTGCAGGCCGTATACGACCAGTCCACCTTCATCGCCAACTCCGTCAACGAGGTGAGCGATGCGGCCATCTGGGGCGGCCTGCTCTCGGTGATCGTGCTGTACCTGTTCCTGCGCGATGCGCGCGCGACGCTGGTCGCCGGCATCGTGATCCCGGTCACCGTGATCGGGATCTTCGTGCTGATGTACGGCTTCAACCTCACGCTCAACATCATGTCCCTCGGTGGCATCGCGCTCTCGGTCGGCATGCTGATCGACAACTCGGTGGTGATCCTCGAGGCCATTTCGCGCAAGCGCGACGCGGGACTGCCGGCGTTGCAGGCGGCGCGCGAAGGCACCGCCGAGGTCGCGATGGCCGTCACCGCCTCGACGCTGACCACGGTGGCGGTGTTTTTCCCGATGGTGTTCGTCAGCGGCATTGCCGGGCAGCTGTTCCGCGACCAGGCGCTCACCGTGACCTTCGCGCAGATCCTCTCGCTGATCGTGAGCCTGACGCTCGTGCCGATGATGGCGGCCTGGCGCGCCGACGCGGGCGAGCGCTACCAGCCGCGGGACGCCCTGCGGGCGGAGCTGGCGGCGCGCACCGCGGTCCTTGCGGCGCGCGGCCGTGCGCTCGGCCGGGCCCTGCGCCCCGGGGAGTTCGCCCGCGCGCCCGCGACGCGCGGCCTGCGACGCGTGTTCGCGTGGCTCGCCTGGCCCTGGCGCCTGTTGATCCTCATCGTGGTCCGGCTGCTGCGCGCCCTCGCGGGCCTGGTCGGCGCGCTGTGCGCCCTGCTGCTCGCGCCCGCGGTCCACGTCACGCAGCGCGGCTTTGCGTGGCTCGACCGGCACTATCCCGCAACCCTCGAATGGGCCCTGCGGCGGCGCGCGCTGGTGCTGGGCGTCGCCGTCGCGCTGCTGGCGGCGAGCGGCTTCGTGCTGGCACGCCTGCCGACCGAGCTGATACCGCAGCTCGCCCAGGGCGAGTTCAACGTGAAGTTGCGCCTGCCGGCCGGCTCGCCGCTCGACGGCACCGACCGGGTACTGCGGGCCGCGCAGGCGGCGGCGCTCAAGCTGCCCGGCCTCGAGCAGGCCTACGCGGTCTCGGGCACGGGCAACCGGCTCGACGCCAACCCGGTCGATTCCGGCGAAAACATCGGCGAAATGGCGATCCGCCTCAGGCAACCCGCCGGTCCGCGCGAGGAGGCCGTGGCAATGGCGCAGCTGCGCACGGCGCTCGATGCACTGCCCGGCGTGCAGTATGAATTCTCGCGGCCCGCCCTCTTCACGCTGTCGACGCCGCTCGAAGTCGTGCTCTCCGGTTACGAACTCGACCGGCTGCAGGCGGCCGCGTCGCGGGTGCGCGCGCGCATGGAGGCGAGCGGCGCCTTCACCGACCTGCGCTCCTCGATCGAGGGCGGGCACCCCGAAATACAGATCCTCTTCGACCAGGACCGCG
>CAZRLI010000370.1:0-2305 GCA_964600535.1 uncultured Steroidobacteraceae bacterium
CCCATGCGGTGGCCGGACACGTTGATCACATCGTCGATCCGCCCGGTGATCCAGTAATAGCCGTCGGCATCGCGCCGGCAGCCGTCGCCGGTGAAATACATGCCCTTGAAAGTGCTGAAATAGGTCTGGAAGAAGCGTTGGTGATCCCCCCACACGGTCCGCATCTGGCCGGGCCAGCTGTCGGTGATGACCAGGCAGCCATCGCCGGGGCCTTCGATTTCCGCGCCGTCATTATCGACCAGCATCGGCTTGACCCCGAAGAACGGGCGCGAGGCCGATCCGGGCTTGAGCGCGGTCGCGCCGGGCAGGGGGGTAATCATCATGCCCCCGGTTTCGGTCTGCCACCAGGTATCGACAATCGGGCAGCGCGCATCGCCCACCACCTTGTGATACCATTCCCAGGCTTCGGGATTGATCGGTTCACCGACCGAGCCAAGCAGCCGCAGCGTCTTGCGGCTGGTCCTGGTTACCCATTCATCGCCCTCGCGCATCAATGCGCGCAGCGCGGTGGGCGCGCCATAGAAGATTTCCACCCCGAACTTGTCGACCACCTGCCAGAACCGGCTGGGATCGGGAAAGTTGGGCACGCCTTCGAACATGACCGTGGTCGCGCCGTTCATCAGCGGACCGTAGACGACATAGCTGTGCCCGGTGACCCAGCCGATATCGGCGGCGCACCAGTAAATCTGGCCGGGGCGGTAATCGAACACGTACTGGTGGGTGATCGAGGCCCAGACCGCATAGCCGCCAGTGGTGTGAAGCACGCCTTTGGGCTTGCCGGTGGAACCGGAAGTGTAAAGGATGAACAGCGGGTCCTCGGCGGCCATTTCCTCGCACGGACACAGCGCGGACTGGGCGGAAACGGCTTCGGCCCAGTCAAGGTCGCGGCCCGGCACCATGGCCACTGCGGCACCGGTGCGGCGCAGGACGATGACCGTCTCCACGCCCGGGCAATGGGCCAGTGCTGCATCGACATTGGCTTTGAGCGGCACCTTCCTGCCGCCGCGCAGGCCCTCGTCGCTGGTCAGGACGATGCGGCTGCCGCAGTCCTCGATCCGGCCGGCGAGCGCTTCGGGGCTGAACCCGGCAAAGACGATCGAATGGATCGCGCCGATCCGCGCGCAGGCGAGCATCGCCACGGCGGCCTCGGGGACCATCGGCAGGTAGATCGTCACCCGGTCGCCCTTTTGCACCCCGCGCGCTTTCAGCACATTGGCAAAGCGGCAGACCTGGTCGTGCAGCTCGGCATAGGTGATCGCCCGGCTGGGTTCGGCCGGATCGTCCGGTTCCCACAGGATGGCCGCCGTATCGCCGCGTTCGGCCAGGTGCCGGTCGAGCGCGTTGGCGCACAGGTTCAGCGTGCCTTCGGGGAACCATTTGATCCCGAAATCGGCTTCGGCAAAGCTGGTCTGGCGGACTGTCTCGAACGGCCTGATCCAGTCGATCCGCTGGGCTTCGGCGCGCCAGAAGGCGTCAGGGTCCTCCACCGAGCAGCGATACATCTCGTCGTAGCGCGCTGCATCGATCAGCGCGGTTTCGCTCCATTCGGCGGGAACGGGATAGAGCGCCTCTGCCATTCTCGACTCTCCTCTGCCTCGGTCTGCTTTTGCCTCTCCCTAAGCCGCTGCGCGCGCGATGGGACCTAGACCAAGGTCGTAGGTCACCGACCAAGGTCGCTCTGCCGCAAGGCCCCGGACAGCCGCATGGTCCGATCACCCCGAATCTCAAACCGGGCGGACCAAGGAGAGGGACATGGACAAGCGAGGCAAGGCGCTGTGTGCAGCATTGCTGGCCGGATCGGCGCTGGCCGCGCCGCAGCTGGCCGCGGCCAGGCCCGCCAGCAGCATCGAGAGCCGGCTTGACCGGCTGGAAGCCGAAATGCAGGGCCTGCGCGGCGAGCTGAGCGCCGCCCGCGCGGAGAACGAGGCGCTCAAGACCCGCGCAGAGCAGGCAGAAATGCGCGCACAGGCGGCTGAAACGCAGATTGCGGGTGCAGACAGGCGCCTGGCGGTGATCGAGGCCCGGCCCGCACCGGCCACCGCGCCCGCGCCCGACGATGGCTTCAAGGCCGGTGCCACGACCATCCGGCTGGGCGGCTATATCAAGCTGCTGGCCAGCAGTACCCGCTATGGCGATGGCGAAGTGGCGACCAATTCGCTGGGCCGGGATTTCTACCTGCCGCAGACGATCCCGACCGGGAATGCCCCGGCCAGCCGGGTGACCGATTTTACCGCCAAACAATCGCGTTTCTGGCTCTGTTGCAAAAATCGTGAAGCTTGAGCATGCTTGGCGGAGATTGGACGGA
>CAZRLI010000371.1:0-2302 GCA_964600535.1 uncultured Steroidobacteraceae bacterium
CGGGGTCTTCTGGTGCCCCTTGTAGCCGCTGGGATTGTTGCGTCTGATCGTCGCGAGGTCGAGGTTCACGTTGAGCGCGAGGCCGTGGTAGCTCGCGCCGCGGCGCACGCGGATGCCGATGCTCGCGAGCTTCGCGCCGTGCACGTACACGCCGGGCGCGCGCGGCTTCGTCTCCGCGTAGATGTCGAGCGTGCCGGCGTAGGCGATCACCGACTTCTCGAGCGCGCACACCAGGTCGCGCACCCCGAGCCTCGCACGCCTGAGGTCGATCAACGGGTACACCACCAGCTGCCCCGGCCCGTGATAGGTCACTTGCCCGCCGCGATCGATCTGCACGACCGGTATGTCACCCGGCGCGAGCAGGTGGGCCCGGTCGGCATTCATGCCGAGCGTGAACACGGGCGGGTGCTCGAGCAGCCACACTTCGTCGGGGGTTTCGGCCCCGCGCTCGTCGGTGAAGCGCTGCATGGCGCGCCACGTCGGTTCGTAGTCGACGCGGCCGAGCCACTTGACGAGCGGCACGCCGGGGCCCGCGCCGGCGCCGTCCGGGTCAGTCGCCGCCGGAAAGGGCAGCATGGTCAGGCAGGCCGACGTTATTGCCGTTGAGCGCCTGCTCGGCCCGATAGCTCGATCGCACCAGCGGCCCGGAGACGCATTCGCGAAAGCCGCGCGCGAGTCCCCACTCCCGGTAGCGTGCGAACTCCGCGGGCGTCACGTAACGCTCGACCGGCAGGTGATTGAGCGTCGGGCGCAGGTACTGCCCGAGGGTCAGGATGTCGACGCCGATGGCGCGCAGGTCGTCCATGGTCGCGGCGATTTCCCCGTCCGTCTCGCCGAGGCCGAGCATCAGGCTCGTCTTGGTGAGCACCGTCGCGCGATGGCGCTTGGCGTGCGCGAGCACCGCCAGCGTCTGTTCGTAGCCCGCGCGCGGATCACGCACCGGGTGCGTCAGGCGCTGCACCGTCTCGACGTTCTGCGCGAACACCTCGAGGCCGGAGTCCACCACCGTCTCGACAGCGCGCAGCACGCCGCTGAAATCCGGCGTGAGCGCCTCGACCGCGGTCTCCGGATTCAGCGCCTTGATTTCGCGGATGCACGCTGCATAGTGCGCGGCGCCGCCGTCTGGCAGGTCATCCCGATCGACGGAAGTGAGCACCACATAGCGCAGCTTCATCAGCTGCACGGTGCGCGCCGCATGCTGCGGCTCCTCCGCGTCGAGCCAGCCGCGCGGGTTGCCGGTATCGACCGAGCAGAAGCGGCAGGCGCGCGTGCACACCTTGCCCATCAGCATGATGGTGGCGGTGCCCGCATTCCAGCACTCGCCGATGTTGGGACACTTCGCCTCCTCGCAGACGGTTGCCAGCGCGTGGTCGCGTACCGTGCGACGCACGCTGTCGTAGCCGGCACCGCTCGCGAGCGGTGCCTTGAGCCAGCGCGGCTTGCCCAGCAAGCCGCGGCGGTCTGCCCCGCCCTGCGTCTTGATGCCGTCCTTGATGGCGGTAAAACCCTGTGGCGTCTGGTATTTTTCCCCGCTGCGGGCCGCGGGCACGGACTCGTGGACGACGCGGATGCCTTTGAGCTCGGACATGCCGCTATGTTACCGGAACGGCCGCGTCCAGCGCGGCGAGGCGCTCCGGCGTGCCGATGTCCTGCCAGGGCCCCGTGTACAACTCGCCCGTGAGTCGCCGGGCGGCGATGGCGCGACGCAGGAGCGGCAGCAGCGGGAAACGGCCCGGCAGGCAGCCGGCAAAGAACCCGGGGCGATACACGCCGAGTCCCGAGTAGGTGTAGCGCCGTGCCTGAGGCGCATTGTCCTCGCCCACGTACCGCCCATCGAGCGTGAAATCCCCGTGCGCATGCTGCGGCGGGTTCGGCACCAGCACGAGATGGGCGTCCGCGCCGGCATCGAGCGCGAGGTGCGCGAAATCGAATTCGGTCCACACGTCGCCGTTCACGACGAGGAACGGCGCGTCACCCAGCAGCGGCAGGGCGCGGTGAATGCCGCCGCCGGTCTCGCAGGCGACCTCGCCCTCGTCGCTGTATTCGATGTGCAGGCCCCAGGCGCGGCCGTCGGCGAGCGCCGCGCGGATCTTCGCGCCGAGCCACGCCAGGTTGATCACCACGTCACGCACGCCCGCACGCGCGAGCGCCTCGAGGTGGTGGACGATCAGCGGCTTGCCGTGCACCGCGAGCAGCGGCTTGGGCAGCGCGTCGGTCAGCGGCCGCATGCGCTCGCCGCGCCCGGCTGCGAGGATCATCGCCTTCATCGCAGCGCGAGTTCCCGGGCGTTCGCGGCGGGCAG
>CAZRLI010000372.1:0-2299 GCA_964600535.1 uncultured Steroidobacteraceae bacterium
AGTCGCTGATCCAGATGCCGCTGTACGTGGGCGTGAGCGCGGAAGCGGGCAACGTCTGGGACGATTTCGAGGACATCGAGGGCAGCGACCTGATCAAGGCGGGCAGCGTGTTCGTCGGCATCCCGCTGCCCCTCGGACCCCTGCGCTTCGGCTTCGGCTACGCCGACACCGGCGACCGCTCCTTCTATCTCACATTCGGCTCCTACGTGCGCTTCGGCTTTCATTAACATCAGCGCGATGAAGGCACGCACGAAGAAGCTGCTGTTGCGGGCGGCGATGGCGGTGGGTGCGCTGGCCGCGGCCGGCGTGCTCGCGTTCACGGCGGCGTTCCTCTATTACGACCGCGAGGTCGCGCGCCAGTTCGAAGGGCGGCGCTGGACCCTGCCCGCCAAGGTGTACGCCGCGCCGCTCGAACTGTACGCGGGCCTGCCCTTCTCGGCGCACGACCTGGTCGACGAACTCGACCGCCTGCACTACCGCGAAGTAACCGAGCTCACGCGACCAGGCACCTGGCGTCGCCGCCGCGGGCGCTTCGAGATCGCCGTGCGCGCGGTGCGCTTCGCCGACGAGCAGCGCCCCGCACAGGTCGTTGCGGTCACGATCGAGGGCGGCGCCATCGCGAGCCTGCGCGATGCGCGCAACGCAGACATCCCGGTCTTCCGCCTCGACCCGCAACTGATCGGCAGCATCTTCCCGATCCACGGCGAGGACCGCATCGTGCTGACGCCCGATGAGGTGCCGCCGCTGCTGCCCGCGGCGATCAAGGCGGTGGAAGACCGCCGCTTCGACACGCACCACGGCGTCGACGCCGAGGCGATTGCGCGGGCGATGTGGGTGAACCTGCGCGCCGGGCGCGTCGAGCAGGGCGGCAGTACGCTGACCCAGCAGCTGGTGAAGAGCTATTTCCTCGACGGGCGCCGTACGCTCGGCCGCAAGCTCGAGGAAGCGATGATGGCGCTCGCGCTCGAGGCGCGCTACGACAAGCGCGACCTGATGACCGCCTACCTCAACGAGATCTACCTCGGCCAGCAGGGCGATCGCGCGATCCATGGCTTCGGGCTCGCCAGCCAGTTCTGGTTCGGCAAGCCGCTCGACGAGATCGACCTGCCGGAGCTCGCGCTGCTGGTCGCGATCGTGCGCGGCCCGCCGTACTACGATCCGCGCCGCTATCCGGAGCGCGCACGCAAGCGGCGCGACCTGGTGCTGCGCATCCTCGCGCAACAGCACATCGTGCCGCAGGCAGCCGCCGAGGCGGCGGCGCAGAAGCCGCTCGGCGTCGCCGCCCGGCCCGCCGGCGGCTATTACCCCGCCTACCTCGACTTCGTGCGCCGCACGCTGCGCCGCGACTACCAGGAAGCCGACCTCACCGAGTCCGGGCTCAGTGTCTTCACGAGCTTCGACCCGCGCGCCCAGCTCGCCGCCGAGCGCGCGCTCGAGGGCGAGCTCGAACGCCTCGACCGCACGCGCAAGCCGCCGGCGGGCAAGGCGGGCCTCGAGGGCGCGGCGATCGTCACGCTGCCGCAAAGCGGCGAAGTGATCGCGATGGTCGGCGGGCGCAACGTCAGCTTCGACGGCTTCAATCGCGCGCTCGCGGGCGCGCGCCCCATCGGTTCGCTGGTGAAGCCGTTCGTGTACCTCGCGGCCATCGAGACGGGCCGCTGGAACGCGACCAGCGTGCTCGACGACACGCCGATCGAAGTGCCGCTCCCCGGCGGCAAGGCCTGGCGCCCGCAGAACTTCTCGCGCGATGCGAACGGCCCGGTGTCGATGGTGCGTGCGCTCAGCGAGTCGCTGAACCTCGCGACGGTGCACCTCGGCCTCGATGTCGGCGTGCCCCGGGTCGCGCAGATGTTCACGCGCTTCGGGCTCGATGCCGCGCCGGCACCGCTGCCCTCGCTGCTGCTCGGTGCCGTCGACCTGCCGCCGATCGACGTCGCGCAGCTCTACAACGGGCTTGCGAACGGCGGCTTCCACGTGCCGCTGCGCGCGGTGCGCGCGGTCGTCAGCGAACGCGGCGAGCGCATCGGCGCCTATCCCGTGCGGGTGGCGCCGGTGGCCGCGCCCGACGCCGTCTACCAAGTCGACCGGATGATGACCTACGTGATCGCGCGCGGCACCGGGCGCGCGGCGGCGGCGCGCCTGCCGCGCGGACTGGTCGTCGCGGGCAAGACCGGCAGCTCCTCCGACCTGCGCGACGGCTGGTTCGCGGGCTTCTCCGGCAGCCATCTCGCCGTCGTGTGGATCGGCTACGACGACAACCGGCCGTCGGGCGTCACCGGCTCGAGCGGCTCGCTGATCG
>CAZRLI010000373.1:0-2278 GCA_964600535.1 uncultured Steroidobacteraceae bacterium
CTTCCAACGAAGTGCCTTCAACCGCTCGGCCACCTCTCCGGAATCAATGGATTACGTCGAACAGTGGATCATATCAGGCTTGTCAGGCCTGCGGTTGGGGCGCCGGCTTGGCCGGCGGAACGTATTTCGGCGGCTGGTCGAGGCAGGGCTCGTCGGGGCCGCGGGGCCGCTCCGGCGTGTCGAGATCGGGCACACGCAGTGCACCGCGGGTATTCGGTGCATCCATGCCCGGCGGCACCTGCAGCGGCGGAATGCTGTCGGAATTCGTGTACTCCGGCGGCTTGCCGCAGCCGCCCCCCGAAGTCCTGCACCCGGCCAGGACCGCGGTCGCCAGCAGCAGGGTCACCCAGTAGCGTCTCATGCGTATTCCTTCAATCGAGGGCAATGCCGGCCGCCATCATCGCATGGCGCAGCGCCGCCTCATGATCCGGCTCCAGCGGCGTCAGCGGCAAGCGGATACCCGCCGGCGCGAGTCCCAGTTTCATGGCGATCCACTTCGCCGGGATCGGGTTCGGTTCGATGAACAAGGCCTGATGGAGACTCGCGAGACGGGCGTCGAGTTCCGCCGCACGCCGCGCGTCGCCGGCGAGCGCCGCCGCGATGACGTCGGCGACCTGGCGCGGCGCCACGTTCGCGGTGACCGACACGACGCCGCGCGCACCCAGCGCGATCGCCTCGCGGGCCGTCGCGTCGTCGCCGCTCAACACCGCGAAGCCCCGCGGCACCGCCTGCACGAGCTCACGCACGCGCGCCATCGAATCAACCGCCTCCTTGATTGCCACGATGCGTGGCAGGCCGGCGAGCCGCGCGACGGTCGCCGGCAGCAGGTCGACGGCGGTGCGCGACGGCACATTGTAGAGGATGAGCGGCACGGGACTCGCGGCCGCGGCCGCCGCGAAGTGCCGATAGAGCCCTTCCTGGGTCGGTCGCACATAGGCCGGCGTGACCACGAGCAGGCCGTCGATGCCGAGCTGCGAAAGGCGGGTGACGCGCGCGACGGTTGCCGCCGTACTGCTGCTCCCCGCACCGGCAATGACCCGCAGGCGGCCCGCGGCATGCCGCACGGCAAGGCGCGTCAACTCGTCGAGTTCGTCGTCGGTCAGCGCCGTCGACTCGCCGGTGGTGCCACCGACCACGAGGCCACTCGTGCCGAGCGACGCGTGCCATTGCACGAGGCGGGTCCACGCCGCAAGGTCGATCGCGCCGTCGTGCCGCATCGGCGTGATGGCGGCAACCAGACTGCCTGAGAACATCGGGGATCCAGCGGAAGCAAGTGGCAGGGAGTCGAACGATGGTAAGGGCCGCCAACCTGCGAGGCAAGCGGCATGCCGCCGCCGGCGCAAGATCGTTTCGCATTGCGCCCGCCGACCGGTACACTCTCCCTGTGAAGCAGCATCTCGCCGTCTCCGCAGTCGGCAGCGACCGAACCGGCATCGTCCACGAACTCTCGCGCGTGATCACCGAGTGCGGGGGCAGCATCAGCGAAAGCCGCATGGCGAACCTCGGGTCCGAGTTCGCGATGCTGCTGCTCGTTTCCGGCAACTGGCACTCGCTCGCCAAACTCGAGACCGAACTGAAGAAGCTCGGCGAGGCCGCGGGGCTCACCGTCAACATCAAGCGCACCGAGCCGCGCGGCACGCGCACCGACATGGTGCCCTACTCCATTGACGTGGTGTGCCTCGACCAGACCGGCATCGTGACCGGCCTGTCGGGCTTCTTCTCCAGTCGCGCCATCGATATCGCCGAACTGTCGACCCGCGTCTACGCTGCCGCGCACACCGGCGCGTCGATGTTCTCGGTGCAGATGATCGTCAACGTGCCCACCCGCATCCATCTCGCGCAGCTGCGCGAGGAGTTCATGGACTTCTGCGATTCGCTGAACCTCGACGCGATCATGGAGCCGGTCAAGTCGTGAAGGTCGGCGCAAAGGTCCCGGACCTGCGCCTGCCACAGAGCGACGGCAGCGAGTGGCGGCTCGCCGACCATGCCGGCCGCAAGGTCGTGCTCTACTTCTACCCGAAGGACATGACGCCCGGCTGCACGCTCGAGGGCCAGGACTTCCGCAGGCTGCACGCGGCCTTCGCGCGCGCCAGGACGGCGGTCTTTGGCATCTCGCGCGACAGCTGCGCCTCGCACGCGAGGTTTCGCGAGCGGGAGGGCTTTCCCTTCGAACTGCTCTCGGACGCCGACGAGCGGGCCTGCCGCCTGTTCGACGTCATCCGGGAGAAGAACATGTACGGCCGCAAGGTGCTCGGCATCGAGCGCAGCACCTTCCTGA
>CAZRLI010000374.1:0-2262 GCA_964600535.1 uncultured Steroidobacteraceae bacterium
CGCGCGGGGACGCCCCGTGGCGAGATAGTCGAACGACGCCTCGATTTCGACTTGGCGCAGCCACCCTCGCTTCAGAGAGTTGAATGGCGCCATCCCCACATCGAGCTCGAAATCGAGCTTGTGCGTGTAGGCACTCCCCGCCGTCGGCCGCTTGGCGGGGCTGAACTGGTCTACGATATCGAAATGCGCGCCCACCCAGCCTCCGGTGTCTTCCGACCCGAGGAGGTGCAGGTTCAGCTCGAACTCCAGCGACACCGGGTTTTCGCTGGCGAAAGGCGGCCAGATGGATTCCAGCGTCAAGCCCACGCGCGGGATCGTCGTTGGAACGTCCAGCGCGAGGATCATCTCGAACAGCGCGGCGCGTTTCGCCCGCCCGGTTGCTCCACTGCCGACGCTCTGCAGGCGGTGTCGAGCGAACAGGTTCTCTATCGTGAGCGTGGGCTCGACGTGGAGCGACGGTGCGCACAGGATGAAGCACGGCCGAACCGATTCCTGTGCCTGCGCCGGCCGGTGCACCACGCTGGCAGCGGCGAACCCGGCGAGGAGCGGCATCAGATACAGCCGCATTCTCGGTTATCGCGCGGCGTCAAGCGCCGCCCGGAGACCCCGGAGAACGTCCTCAAGGGGACCGTCGGCCCAGAAGTGGATGTAGTAGATGGTCGGCTCCTCGTCGATCAGGTGGCTGTGCACCGCGGTGGCCGTGATCCCGTGCGTCGCCAGCGCGTCCAGCACCGGATCGACGTGCCGTCCGACCACTGCGAAGTCACCAGTGGCGACGGCACGCGTGGGATTCACCATTTGGAGATTGATCGGCGTGCCGTACCCGAGGGCCGGCGTCACGGTACGCCCATGGATGCTCACGCTGCCGGGCACCAGGATAAAGGGCACCTGGGCTACGCTGCCCTGCGCGCGCCCTGCGGCCCCGAGCAGGCGAAACACCAACGCCGTGTCGACGGCGAGCGGTTCTTGCGCCGCCGGCGCTACCGGTAGGGGCGTCGCCGTGCGCGCCACGACCCGCGCCAGACGAGTCGCCATGTCGATGGCCTGACCCCGGTCGTGGAAGTGCACGTAGGTGATCGAGGGCTCTTCGCCGACGAGGTGGTTGTGGATCGCGGTGACGCCGATGCGCTGCTCCGCCAGCTCGGCGAGCACGCCGGGCAGTTCCTGGGCGGTCACGACTAGGTCACCCATCAGGGTCGCGTCGTTTCCGGGTCCGCTGAACCCGGCCCAGGCACCGAGCGCAAGGGCCGGCGCCACGCTAACATCGCCGACGTGAACTCGGAGGTCGCGGCGCGGCATGTTGTAGCGGAAATAGTTGCCCGTCACCGTGCCGGGCGCCCGCAAGATCCGAGCGACCGAGTCCCACGGCGCGTCGAGCGGGAATTGCTGCGCCTGTATAGGGGGAACCACGAACATGACCATCGCTACAGCCGTCGTCGTGAGAAGCTGCGCAGCTCGCATGGGGAACACCTCGCCGAATTCGACATGGAGCACATAAGAGGATGTCCAACAACACACACTACCGCTCCCCGTGCTGAACGTGCTCTGAATTGTTGGTCAGGATTGGGAAAACTTGGGTCGCTTCGACGTCGACGGCAACCTCGTCCTGCTCGGCCGGGTCGACGACCTCTACATCCGCGGCGGGTACAACGTGTACCCGCTCGAGGTGGAGCACGTGCTCGCCGAGCACCCCGCGGTGGACCGGGTCGCGGTGGTCGGGGTGCCGGCCGAGGTGATCGGCGAGATCGGGGTGGCCTACGTGGTGCCGCGCGACCCGGCGGCGCCGCCGGACCTCGCGTCCCTGCGCAGGTGGGTGGCCGGCCGGCTCGCCGACTACAAGGCGCCCGACCGATTGGTGCTCTGCGCGGACCTCCCGCTCACCCCGATGGCCAAGGTCGACAAGGCCGCGCTCCGTCGGACGGCATCGGACGGGACTTGACGTAATCGTCAGGTTACGGTTGGGGGCCGCCGCCTGATCGAGGAGTCACCATGTCCATCGCCCTGACCGACGAGCACCGCGCCCTGGCCGACGTGGTGCGCGGGTTCGCCGCGGACCGCGGGTTGACCGCAGCGGCCCGCGCCACGCTCGAGGCCGCCGACGAGGTCCGTCCCCCGTTCTGGGACGAGCTGGCCGGCCTCGGGTGGCTCGGCCTCCACCTCCCCGAGGAGCACGGTGGCCAGGGCTACGGGCTGGAGGAGCTCGCCGTGGTGGTGGAGCAGCTCGGTGCCGCCGTTGCCCCGGGACCGTTCCTGCCGACCGTG
>CAZRLI010000375.1:0-2255 GCA_964600535.1 uncultured Steroidobacteraceae bacterium
GCGCCGCGAGCGCGACGCCCTGCGCGTGGTTGCCAGCCGATGCGCAAATCACCCCGCGATTCGCGGCGGCCTGCGACAGGTTCGCGATGCGGTTGTAGGCGCCGCGCAGCTTGAAGGAGAACACCGGCTGCAGGTCTTCGCGCTTGAGGCGCACCTCGTTGCCGATGCGGCGCGACAGGCGCGGCGCGGCGTCGAGCGGCGATTCGATCGCCACGTCGTAGACGCGAGCCTTGAGGATTCGCTCGATGTAGGGGCTGGCCAAGGGTATCGCCGGGCTGATGGGCACTTGAGCTTACCGAAATCCGGCGTCGCGCGGGCAACCGGCCGGCTCGCAGGTCTGCGCCCTAGCCCCGCTCCCCCACCGACTTCACGGCGTAGCGGAACTTCGCCTTGCCGATCGTCACCTGGTCGCCGTCGGCGAGCGTCTCGCGCGTGATCCGCCGGCCATTGACGTACACGCCGTTCGTGCTGTTGAGGTCCTCGATGATGGTCAGCGTGGGCCTGGCCAGGATCACGGCATGGTGGCGGCTGATGAACTTGGCATTGATCTGCAGGTCGTTGTCGGGCGTGCGCCCGATCGTGGTCTTGCGCCCGAGGACGTGGACGACCTCGCCCGGCCCATCGACCCGCGACAGCAGTCGCGCCAGGCCGTCGTGCGCGACCTCGCTGCCTGTGGCCGCCAGCGGGTCGATGCGCTGCATGCTCTCGCGGATGCTGCCGAGGACCGCAGCGCTGCTCGCGGCTTCGGCCTCGATGCGACCGATCAGCGCGTCGCGCTCCTCAAGTGCCTGGCGGGTGGCGGCGAGCTCGGCGCGCGTGTCGGCGCCGCAGGCCGCGAGTTCATCGATGCGCAACTGCCGGCTGCGCAGCTCGGCCTCGAGCCGGTTCAGCTGGTCTTCGGCCGCCTGCAGGTCCTGCTGTCTTTCCTCCGCCCGCGCCGCCGCCTCCTGCAACCCGGCGCGCGCCGCGGCGAGCGCGGCCGCGCCTTCCGCCAGCTGCGCGGTGAGCTCGGCCTCGCGTCGCTCGAGGTCGAGGGAGCGCTCGCTGTGCGAACGCAGCGCCTCGCTGGCGCTGGACGCGTGGGCGTCGCGCTCCGCAAGGGCGGTGCGCGCGGCCTCGAGATCGGCGGCCAGTGCGCCGCAGCGCGCCTTCTCCGCTGCGAGCATCGCTTCAAGCTCGTCGTGCAGGGAGGTCGCCGCGCGCATCGTCGCTTCGTGGTCGGCGTCGCGCGCATCGGCGGCGCGCACCAGCCGGTCGAGCTCGGCGAGCCGCTCGTCCTGGCGGCCGACACTGTCGCGCTGCGAGCTGTAGGAGGAACGCGCCGCCTGCAACTCCTGGGTCAGGTTGACCACCACGGCACTGAGGCGCGCCACCTCCGCTTCGAAGCCATCGATCTGCTCCTTGCGCTTGCCGAGTGCCGCTTCGAGCGACGCGACGGCGGCCCGCAGCGTGTCACGCTCGGTGACGCCGCTGGCGAGTTCGCGCGCCCGCTCCGCCAGGGCCGCGGCATGCCGGTCGCGCTCCGCCGCCAGTGTCCCGATCGTTGCGTCTCGCGTCGCGATCCGGGCCTGCAGCTCCTCGGCGCCGCGCTCCGCGGCGAGCAGCGCGGCGGTCCCCGCCTCCGCCGCCCCTTCGGACGCCGTGAGCCTCGCCTGCACTGCTTCGCGATCGGCTTCGAGCGCGGCGACGCGCCCGAGCGCCGCGTCGAGTTCCGCGGCGATCGCGCCCGCGCGCTCGCGCTCGCGGAGGACCTCCGCCTGCAGCCCAGCGGCGCGGCTGTCACCCGCCTCGCCCGCACGTTGCGCTTCGAGCAGGAGGCTTTCGTACACCGACCGCAGGCCTTCCCGTGAGCTCGCCTGCTCGCGATGCCGGGCGAGCGCGCCGCGCAGTTCCGCGATCTCGATGCCACGCTGCGCCTCGAGGCGATCGCGCCGGGCAAGCTGCAGCGCCATCGAAGCGCCCTCGTCCGCACGGGCGCGCAGGGCCTCGCCCGCGGCGGCGAGCTCGGCGCGCAGCCGGTCCGTCTCCTGCCCGGTCGCCGCCAGTGCCGCGCGCATCGCGCTCGCGCTCTGGTCACCAGAGGCGAACTCGTCGCGCAGCCTGGCGAGGTCCGCGTCCCGTTCGGCCAGCGCCGTGGTCCGTGCGCTGAGGTCGGTGTCGAGCTGGGCGCAGCGCGCCGCGAGTTCCTCCCGCTCCCGCTCGAGCTGCTCGAGGCGCTGGGCGCGCTGCAGGTTCTGCGGTTCGAGCTCCGCGAG
>CAZRLI010000376.1:0-2254 GCA_964600535.1 uncultured Steroidobacteraceae bacterium
CAGATCATCGAGCAGAACATGAAGGGCCTCGACGGCCTGCTGTACATGTCGGCGAACAGCGAGTCGAGTGGCCGGGCCGCCGTGACGCTGACCTTCGACAATGCGACCGACCCGGATATCGCGCAGGTGCAGGTGCAGAACAAGCTGCAACTTGCGATGCCGCTGCTGCCGCAGGAAGTACAGCGGCAGGGCGTGGTGGTCTCGAAGGGGCGGGCGGGCTTCCTGATGGTGGTCGCCTTCATCTCGACGGACGGGTCGATGGATCGCGTCGACATCGCCGACTACGTGTCCTCCAACCTCGTCGATACGATCAGCCGCGTGCCGGGCGTCGGCAGCCTGCAGGTGTTCGGCTCCAAGTACTCGATGCGCATCTGGCTCGATCCCAACAAGCTCGATACCTACCGGCTTGCCGTCAGGGACGTCATTTCGGCCATACAGGCCCAGAATGCCCAGGTGGCGGTCGGCCAGATCGGCGGTACCCCGGCGGTCCCGGGCCAGCAGCTGAACGCGACGATTTCGGCACAGGACCGGCTGCAGACGCCCGAACAGTTCCGGCAGATCGTGGTGCGCAGCAATCCGGATGGCGCCGAGCTCAAGCTCGGCGACATCGCGCGCGTCGAGATGGGCTCGGAGGACTACGATTTCATCACGCGCTACAACGGCAAGCCCGCCACCGGCGTCGCGGTCACGCTCGCGACCGGCGCCAATGCGCTCGATACCGCCAAGGGGGTCAACAAAGCGCTGAAGGCCATGCAGCCCTACTTCCCGGCCGGGCTCGCGGCGGCCGAGGCCTTCGATACGACCCCGTTCGTGCGGGTCTCGATGATCGGCGTGATCGAGACGCTGCTCGAGGCCGTGGCGCTCGTGTTCCTCGTCATGTTCCTCTTCCTGCAGAACCTCCGTGCGACCCTGATTCCGACCATCGCGGTGCCGGTGGTGCTGCTCGGGACTTTCGCGGCGCTCGCCGTGATGGGCTTCTCGATCAACATGCTGACGATGTTCGCGATGGTGCTGGCGATCGGCCTGCTGGTGGACGACGCGATCGTCGTGGTCGAGAACGTCGAGCGGCTGATGTCGGAGGAGGGGCTGTCGCCGCTCGAGGCGACGCGCAAGTCGATGGACCAGATCACCGGCGCCCTGGTCGGCATCGCGATGGTCCTGTCGGCGGTATTCGTGCCGATGGCCTTCCTCGGCGGCGCCACTGGCGTCATCTACCGCCAGTTCACCGCCACCATCGTCGCGGCCATGGCGCTATCGGTGTTCATCGCGATCGTGCTGACGCCGGCGCTGTGCGCGACGATGCTGCGGCCCACCGGGCGCGGCCATGGTTATTCGGAGCGGGGTTTCTTCGGCTGGTTCAACCGCGCCTTCCGCCGCACCAGCGCGGGCGTCGAAGGCCGGGTGCAGTCGATCCTGACGCGCGGCGGACGCTACCTGGCGGTGTTCGCCGCACTGGTGGCCCTGATGGCCGTGCTGTTCGTGCGCCTGCCGAGTTCGTTCCTGCCCGACGAGGACCAGGGCGTGCTGTTCTCGCAGGTGATCGCGCCGGTCGGCGCGACGCAGCAGCGCACCCTCGAGGCGATGCAGAAGCTCGAGCGGCACTTCCTCGAGGACGAGAAGGCGACCGTGGATTCCGTGCTGACAGTGCAGGGCTTCAGCTTCGGCGGCAGTGGCCAGAACAACGGCATGGCCTTCGTGAAGCTGAAGGACTGGGACCAGCGCCCCGGTGCGGACCTCGGCGCGAAGGCGGTGGCCCAACGCGGCATGATGGCCCTGAGCCACATCAAGGACGCGCTGGCTTTTGCGTTCGCTCCTCCGGCGATGCCTGAGCTCGGCACGGCATCGGGCTTCGCGTTCTTCCTCAAGGACAACGGCAGCAAGGGTCACGTGGCGCTGGTCGCCGCCCGCAACCAGTTGCTGGGGGCGGCGGCGCAAAGCAAGTTGCTCGCCAACGTGCGTCCGAACGGCCAGGAAGACACACCGCAACTGCGCGTCGTGGTCGACATCGAGAAGGCGAGCGCGCTCGGGCTCGCGATCGCGGACATCAACCAGACGCTGAGCGCGGCCTGGGGCGGGCAGTACATCGACGACTTCCTCGATCGCGGCCGGGTCAAGCGCGTGTACATGCAGGCCGATGCCCCGTATCGCATGGTGCCCGAGAACTTCAATCTCTGGTCGGTGCGCAACAACCTCGGCGAAATGGTGCCGTTCCCCGCGTTCGCGAGCGTGCACTGGGAGTATGGCTCGCCGCGCC
>CAZRLI010000377.1:0-2225 GCA_964600535.1 uncultured Steroidobacteraceae bacterium
AAAGCTACTGTGATTAGAATGGAATTGATGATTGATTTCATTGATTTATTTTTTAATAGTGATATAAATTAATTTTTAGTGTTATTGATAATTTGTTTAAGGTCGTTTGGGATTTCCATAACTTTTAAAGGCGGAACATTTGCGCCGCCTGTATTGCCGACAGGAATTTTGCCGACAAATGATTTAACACCACCGACTAACAATCGTGGAATTTGTCCGATGACTTCTTTTGTATCTTTTATTTTGATTCCAAATAATAGCATTTGCCAATGAACTGCAGTATGTTCAATTGGATAAGGTTGTGCTAAGATATGCGCACGTTCTAAGTGATTCCAACTAATAGCTAATTCATTATTTTGAAATGCTACTTTTGCATTGCTTAACTCGGATTCATAGAACGGAATTAATTTGACCGGCATTTTAGTATTTATTTTCATAGCATTTAATTTTAATGTTCGTGTGCGCCACCGCCTTTCATTGCTGATAACAAGTAGAATGCGCCTTTTATTACAATTTTTGCATCAGCAGGTAGCTTTTCGATAAATTTTACTTCTGTATAGCCTAAATCTGTTGTACCTATTAAAACCTCTATTGCTTTGAAATGAATTTCGTTCTGCTTTTCCTTTTCATTTGTTGCATGTTTTTCACCATCTACATGCTTATGTTTATCTTCTGTTTTTTCAGCTTTTTTTGCATTAGGTTCGTCGTGGTGTTCTTCTTGAATAAAAATAAAATATTTATCGCCATCTTTTACAATGGCATCCTTTGGCAATGCTTCAACAGTTGCATTATTAATATTAATATTTGCTGATACATACATTCCGGAAATTAAATCTTTTGCATCATTTGGATTTATTTTTGCATGAACAGCAACAGTTTTACTTTCGTTGGAGAATGATTTATTAATACCAAATATTTTTCCTTTAATTGATTTATTAGATTGATTTGTTAATACAAAATCTACTTCTTGGCCAATAGAAATATTCCCTAAGTCTTTTTCGTACACATTCAAATCCAAGTGCATTTGGCTGTTGTCAACTACTTCAAAAAGCGAAGTTCCTGTTTCTGCATAAGCACCCTTCGTTATATTTATTTTGCTCACATAACCGCTTATTGGTGAAAGTATTGGTATAACAGAACTTGTTATTTTTGTTCCTACATTTAACATTTGCAATTTAGTTTTTGCAGCTTCTGCACGTGCTTTTTCTACAGCTAATTTTGCTTTTACGTCTTGAAATATTTTACGCGCGTTTACATTTTCATCTGATAATGTTTTTTGTCTGTCATATTCTAATTGTAAGTATTCAATGTTTGCAATAGCAGAATTATATTCTTCTTGCATTTCTACAATGTCTAAATTCTGAATGGTTGCTAATGTTTTTCCTTTTGCTACGTAAGTGCCTTCTAAAACAAAAATATCTTTTACAACACCACTTATTAGTGTAGAGATATTTGCGGAATTTTGCGGTGGTACTGCTGTATAGCCATTGGCTTTAATTACTGTATTTAGATTCTTCATTTCAACAGAACCTGTTTGCACACCAACTGTTTTGAACTGCGCTTCAGTTAATGCTACTTCATTTGTTGTTTCTTCGTCTGTATGTTCCGCTGCTTCTTCCGTCTTTTTATTACAAGAAATAAAAATCAGACAGATGAATATAATGCTTAGAAAGGATTTTGCTGTTAAATTATATTTTATATTTTTCATTTTCGTTAAATTAATTGTTAGAAATAGATGGAAACTGAAGCTGTATAGCACTTTGATTGTATAAGTTAACTGCTTCGATATATTGTTTTTTAATATCAATAGCTTGGTTTAAAAAACTAATGTATGACCAGTAATTTATATCACCGTTTTCATAACTTTTTTGTGCTGTGCTGATAATTTGTTCTGCAAATTTTAACCCTTCATTTTTATAGTAATCAACACCTTTTTTTTGTTTTTCAAACTCACTTTGCGATTGCTGGTTTTTTAAATTCAATCCCAATTTATTCTTATTTAACTCTAATTGACTTTGCACTTTACTAATTCCAATTGCTTCTATCTTTGCTTTATTTGCTTTTTTAGAAAGCGGAATTTGTATGCCAGCCGTAAAGCCTTGAAAATAGAATTTAGAATCAATGCTTTGCGCAAAATAACCAACACCTAATTTAGGTGTACCTTGAACTTTATAGATTCTTGCTTCTTTATCATATACCAAACCTTGTTGCTGATAATAATCTGT
>CAZRLI010000378.1:0-2213 GCA_964600535.1 uncultured Steroidobacteraceae bacterium
ACCAGGTTGACGTGACGCGCACCGGCGACGCCCTGCTCGACCTGTTCGTGGCGAACGTCGTGCGGATCAAGCGCTCGGACCCGCGGCCGACCGAGCGCACGATCGACACCTTCCTGCGCCCGAAGATTGGTGCGCGGCGGGTGTCGGAGCTCACGCGGGCCGACGTCGAGGAAGTCGTGCTGCCGGTGCGCGATCGCGGGCGCCCGGCGATGGCCGGCGCGGTCCTGCGCCTGCTACGCCAGGCGCTCGACTACGCGGCCGGCCTTGGCTGGCGGGAGGGGAATCCTGCGCGCGAGCTGAAGGCTCAGGAGGTGCACCGGGAACGCACCAGGTCAAGGACGCTCAGCCAGGCCGAGCTCGCGGCGCTGCTGCGCGGCGTGTACGCCAGCAACATCTCGCGCTCGGTGAAGCTTGCGGTGCACCTGCTGGTGCTCTCGGGCTGCCGGAAGACCGAGGTGACCGGCGCCCGGTGGGCGGAGATCGACGAGCCGTCGAAGGTGTGGGTGATCCCTGCCGAGCGGTACAAGATGCGCCGCGAGCACACGGTCTACCTGTCGGTGCAGGCACTCGAGCTGCTCGCCGAGGCGCGGCGCCTGGCGGCCGGCTCGTCGTTCGTCTTCCCGAGCCACAAGAAGGCGGGCGTGCCGATGGCGGACAGCACGATCAACTCGGCGCTGCGCACGCTCACCTGGGAGGGCGCCAGCTTCGTGGTGCACGACCTCCGCCGCACCATGGAGACGCTCTCGAACGAGCTCGGCCTGGCGGACCCGCACGTGATCCACACGTACACCGGGCACGTGCTGGGCGGCACGGTGATGCGCACGTACAACCGGGCCACCTACGCGGCGGAGCGCCGCGAGCTCGCCGAGAAGTGGGGCGCGTTCGTCGCGGACCTGATCGGCGATCGCAAGGTGATCGTCGGGAACTTCGGGAAGGTGGCGTGACCGGCACGAGCTCGGCGACGCCGCGTCGGTCACAACAGGAGGCCCCATGCTGAACGTGAAATTCGAGCACGACTTCACCAAGGTGAACGCGCGCATCGACGCGATGGCCAAGCAGCAACTGCCCTTCGCGGCGAGCAAGGCAATCAACGGCACCACCGCGCTGGCGGTGGCCGCTGTGAAGTCGGAGATGCAGCGCGTCTTCGATCGCCCGACGCCCTGGGCGCTCGCGAGCATCGGACGCACGACGTCGACGAAGGATCGCCTGTCGGCCGACGTGTTCGTGAAGGACGAGGGGTACAAGACCATCGCCCCGAAGAAGGCGCTCGGCCACCAGTTCAGCGGCGGCGCGCGCGCGTTCAAGAAGTTCGAAGGTGCGCTGATGCGCATCGGGTTGATGGCGCCGGGCGAGATCGCCGTGCCGGCCGCCGGCGCGCAGCTCGACAGCTACGGCAACATGAGCCGCGGACAGATCGTGCAGATCCTCGCGTACTTCCAGGCGTTCGCCGAGCAGGGGTACCGGGCGAACATGACCACGAAGACCAAGACGCGGCTGGCGGCGGGCAAGAAGAAGGCCTTCGGCACCGCGTACTTCTTCAGGCGCGACGGGGCGGGCCGGGGCATCTGGGCTCGCTACACGTTCAGTTCCGGATCGTCCATCAAGCCGGTGCTCCTCTTCACGCGCGCGGCCAGCTATCGGCGGCTGATCGAGCTGCCGCGCATCGTCCAGGAGACTGCGGACCGCGAGTTCGAGCAGCAGTTCTCGCAGGCGTTCGCTTCCGCGATGGCGAGCGCGCGGTGACCGGTCCGGATGGTCGCGGGTCCTCCCACGAAGGGTGGATCACGGATATTGCGAGCCCCGATCGCGTGCTAGCGGCTGGGCATTCGTTTAGCTACATCGGGGGGTCAAGATCATGTTGAAGCCTACAGGCAAGGCGATCGCCGAGGCGCTCGGCGTGTCGCCCGGGAGAGTCTCGCAGCTGGCTCGCGAGGGGCTACCGAGAGACAGCCTCGAGGAGGCGGAGCGCTGGTATCGGCGTCGAGTCAACCAGGTGCGCTCGGCCGGGCAGCGCCTGGCGCGCGAAGGGCGCTCCGCCCCGCCGCGGCCGCGCGCGGACGCGGGGAACGATGTCCTGTCGCAGGTACGCGCTGCAGCCGATGCCGCGCTCGCGTCGCTCAGCACGTCAGGCGCCATGACGACCGCCGCCGAGGCGCGGCTGCGCGCGGCGCTCGCCGCGGTGCCTGCGCACCTTCGTGCCAGCGTCGAGCTGC
>CAZRLI010000379.1:0-2196 GCA_964600535.1 uncultured Steroidobacteraceae bacterium
GCGGACCAGCTTCTCGACGTCGGCCATGTGCAGACCCACCGTGGGCTCGTCGAGCACGTACAGCGTGTGCGGGCCGGGCGGCAGCGGGCGGCCCTGCGCGAGCGCGCGCGCCTTGGCCTTCGCCACGCGCGGGTCGTCCTCGCCGCCTTCGCCCTTCATGCGCACCTTGGAGAGCTCGGTGACGAGCTTGATCCGCTGCGCTTCGCCGCCGGACAGTGTGGGGCTCGGCTGGCCCAGGGTCAGGTAGCCCAGGCCGACGTCGCGCAGCAGCGCGAGCGGGTGCGCGATGCCCGGGTGCGCGGCGAAGAACTCGAGCGCCTCGTCGACGCTCATCGCGAGCACGTCGCCGATCGTGCGCCCGCGCAGCTCGACCTGCAGTGTCTCGCGGTTGAAGCGCCCGCCGCGGCAGACGTCGCAGGGCACCTTGACGTCGGGCAGGAAGCTCATCTCGATGGTCTGCACGCCCTGGCCCTCGCAGGCCTCGCAGCGACCGCCTGCGGTGTTGAACGAGAAGCGGCTCGCCGTGTAACCGCGCAGCTTCGCTTCGGGTGCCGCCGCGAAGATGCGCCGGATGTCGTCCCAGAAGCCGACATAAGTCGCCGGGCAGGAGCGTGGCGTCTTGCCGATCGGGGTCTGGTCGACTTCCAGCACCCGGCCGATGGCGTCGCTGCCGCGGATCGCGCTACAGCCGTCGAGCGGCCCGGCCTTGCCCCGCCGCGTGGCCTGCGCGGCGACCAGCCGGCGCAGGTTCGCATGCAGCACGTCGCGCGCCAGGGTCGATTTCCCGGAGCCTGACACGCCCGTCACCGCGATCAGGCGTGCCAGCGGCAGGCGCACGGTCAGGCCGGCGAGGTTGTGCAGGCGCGCGCCTTCCACGACCAGCGCCGCCGCGCGCGCGGTTGTCGCGCGCCGAGGCCTGGCCGGATGAAGCAGTGGCGCGGCGAGATAGCGGCCGGTGACCGATTCGGCGGAGCGTTCCAGGTCCTGCGCGCGGCCCTCGGCGACGATGCGGCCGCCTCGCGTCCCCGCGCCGGGGCCGAGGTCGATGACGTGGTCGGCGCGCAGGATCGTTTCTTCGTCGTGCTCGACGACCACCAGCGTATTGCGATGGGCCACCAGCTCGTCGAGCGCCGCGAGCAGCACGCCGTTGTCGCGCGGATGCAGCCCGATCGTCGGCTCATCGAGCACGTAGCAGACGCCCTGCAGGTTGGAGCCGAGCTGGGCGGCGAGCCGGATCCGTTGCGCCTCGCCTCCCGACAAGGTGGGTGCCGCGCGATCGAGCGCGAGGTAGCCGAGGCCCACGCGCCTGAGGAACGCGAGCCGGTCGCGGATCTCCGCGAGGAGGTCGCGCGCGATCGCCGCATCGCGCCCCTTCAGGCGCAGCTCACTGAAGAACCCGGCGACCGAATCGACGGGTTCGCCGGTGAGCGCCGCGAGCGATCGGTCCCGGAAACGCACGTGGCGCGCCACCCGATTGAGCCGCTCGCCTTGGCATTCGCCGCAGGTCGGCCGATCGCCGTCCGCGGCGGTGTCATCCTCTTCGTCGCCCGGCTCGACGCCCGTGCCCTGGCAGTGGGGGCACCAGCCATGCGGCGAATTGAAGGAGAAGAGGCGCGGATCGAGTTCGGCAAAGCTCGCGCCGCAGCCCGGGCAGGCGCGCCGCGTCGAAAACACGCCGACCTTGCCCGGTGTCGCGG
The DNA here is from genome assembly GCA_964600535.1 of uncultured Steroidobacteraceae bacterium. Classification (GTDB taxonomy): domain Bacteria; phylum Pseudomonadota; class Gammaproteobacteria; order Steroidobacterales; family Steroidobacteraceae; genus CADEFQ01. The sequence continues at coordinate 1,698 of CAZRLI010000379.1, forward strand.
CGTCGAGGTCCAGCAGGTGGACGATCCCCTTGCCGTACTCGAACGCCCGGCCGAGCACCTGGCGCAGGCTGCCCTCGTGCGCGGGCTTCACCAGCACCTCGCCGACCGGCAGCTCGATCGTGTGTTCGCGAAAGCGCGCCAGGCGCGGCCAGCGCGCGGTCGGCGTGTCGACGCCATCGACCCGCAGTTCGCGGTAGCCCTTCTTCGCGGCCCATTTCGCCAGATCGGTGTAATAGCCCTTGCGCGCCACGACCAGTGGCGCGAGCACCCGCACGCGATGGCCGCGATGGCGGCGCGCGATGGTGGCGGCGACCGCGTCCGGGCCCTGCGGCTCGATCGCGATATCGCAGTCTGGGCAGTACTGCGTGCCGAGCTTCACCCATGCGAGGCGCAGGAAATGATAGATCTCGGTGAGCGTCGCGACGGTGCTCTTGCGCCCGCCACGGCTCGTGCGCTGCTCGATCGCGACCGTGGGCGGGATGCCGTAGATCGCATCGAC
>CAZRLI010000380.1:0-2184 GCA_964600535.1 uncultured Steroidobacteraceae bacterium
GCGCGCGCCCCGCGACGTGGCAGCGCGCAACAACTATGCGGAACTCCTGTCGCAGCGCGGCTGCCGCGCGGCGGCCCTCGCCGAGATCGACACGGCACGCGGGTATGCGCGCGGCACGGCGCTCGCGCCCACGGTCGATGCGACGGCGGGCGAAATCGCCGCGCGTTCCGCCGATCCTGCGGCTAGCTGCCCGCATTAGGGCGCGGCCGCAGTCCGCGGGCGCGCAACAGCCGGTACGCGGCCGGGATCACGATCATCGACAGCAGCGGCGCGCTCAGCATGCCCCCGACCATCGGCGCGGCAATGCGCTGCATCACCTCGGAGCCCGCGCCACCGCCGAGCAGGATCGGCAGCAGTCCCGCGATGATCACCGCGACGGTCATCGCCTTCGGGCGTACGCGCTGCACCGCGCCCTCGCGGATCGCCGCATCGAGCTGCTCGGGGCCTGCGTCGGGCTGCGCGGCGAGCGTGCGCTCCCAGGCCTGGCGCAGGTACAGCAGCATGATGATGCCGAACTCGGCCGCGACGCCGGCGAGCGCGATGAAGCCGATCAGCGACGCCACCGAGATCGCGTGTCCGAGCAGCCATGTGAGCCACAGCCCGCCGACCAGCGCGAACGGCAGCGACAGCATGATGATCGCGGCCTCCGCGGCGCGGCGGAAGATCAGGCAGATGAGCCCGAAGATGATCGCCAGCACGGCCGGTACCACCAGCCGCAGGCGCTGGCCGGTCCGCTCGAGATACTCGAACTGGCCCGACCACGCGATCGAGTAGCCCGCGGGCAATGACAACCCGCGCGCCGTCGCTTCCTGCAGGTCTGCGACCACCGAGCCGAGATCCCGGCCCGCCACGTCGACATAGACGTAGCTCGCGAGCCGCCCGTCGTCGCTCTTGAGCATCGGCGGCCCCGCGTCGAGGACGATGTCGGCGACCTGCCCGAGCGTCAGTTGCACGCCGCCCGGTGCCACGATCGGCAAGCGGCCGAGGGCCTCGACCGTGTCCCGCTCCGCGCGCGGGTAACGCACGATGACCGGGTAGCGCTGCCGGCCTTCGAGCGTCTGCGTCACGGGTTCCCCGCCGATCGCCGTGGCGATGAACTCCTGCAGGTCGCGTTGCGAGAGGCCGTACCGCACCGCACGCACCGGATCGACGCGGATGTCGAGGTAGCGGCCACCTGCGACGCGCTCGGCGAGTGCCGAGCCGACCCCGGGCACCGCACGCGCGAGGACTTCGATGCGATCGGCGAGGCGTGCGATCTCCGCGATGTCGGGCCCCATCACCTTGATGCCGATCGGGCTCTTGATGCCCGTCGCCAGCATGTCGATGCGGTTGCGGATCGGGGGTACCCAGAGGTTTGTCAGGCCGGGCACCCGCACCGCGGCGTCGAGTTCAGCGCGCAGCTTCGCGGGCGTCATGCCGGGGCGCCATTCGCTGCGCGGCCTGAAAGTCACCGTGGTTTCGAACATCTCGAGCGGCGCGGGATCGGTGGCCGTTTCGGCGCGACCCGCCTTGCCGAAGACATGCGCCACCTCGGGGACGGTGCGGATCATCCGGTCGGTCTGCGCAAGGAGCTGTGCCGCCTTGTCGGCAGACAGCCCCGGGAGCGCCGTCGGCATGTAGAGCAGCGTGCCTTCATCGATCATCGGCAGGAACTCGCTGCCGAGGCGGGCGAGCGGCACCAGCGACAGCAGCAGCACGCCGCCTGCCACCGCCAGCGTGACCCGTGGATGGCGCAGCACCCGGTCGATCACCGGCCGATAGCCTGCGATCAACCAGCGGTTCAGCGGATTGTCGCGCTCGGGACGGATGCGCCCGCGGATGAGCGAGCCGATGAGCACCGGGATCAGGGTTACCGCCAGCACCGCGGCAGCAGCCATCGCCCAGGTCTTCGTGTACGCCAGCGGCGAGAACAGGCGGCCCTCCTGTGCCTGCAGCGCGAACACCGGAATGAAGGACAGCGTGATCACGAGGAGGCTCACGAACAGGGCAGGGCCCACTTCGGTCGCGGCCGCGCGCGCGATCTCGAGGCGCTCGGCATCCTGCGGCGCGCGCCCGTGTTGCGCCTCGAAGTGCTCGAGGTGCTTGTGTGCGTTCTCGATCATCACGACCGCGGCGTCCACCATCGCCCCGATCGCGATCGCGATGCCGCCGAGCGACAGCAGGTTGGTGCTGATGCCCTGGTAG
>CAZRLI010000381.1:0-2180 GCA_964600535.1 uncultured Steroidobacteraceae bacterium
CAATCGTTAGATGTCACTCTTGACACGCACTACAGTGTAGTTACACTGTCGGTATGGACGAACTGCGCTACCAGTGGGATGAGCGCAAGAACCGGGCCAATCAGAGGAAGCACGGGGTGGCGTTTGAGGAGGCACGGACGGCCTTCCTCGATGAAAATGCTCGGCGGGTGTCAGACCCGGACCACTCATTCGGCGAAGACCGCTACATTCTTGTTGGCCTGAGCATTCGACTGCGATTGCTAGTGGTTTGCCACAGCTTTCTGGAGTCCGAGCGCATCATCAGAATCATCTCCGCTCGAAAGGCGGACCCTTCGGAACGACGTGACTACTCCAGGTGGCTACCATGAGAAAGCGCTACGACTTTTCGAAGTCCGTACCGAACCCGTATCTGAGCAAGCCCAAGCGCCAGATCACAATTCGGCTCGACAACGATACGGTCCAGTATTTCAAGAGTCTTTCTCAGCAGTGTGGCATTCCGTATCAGAACCTCATAAACCTGTACTTGCGAGATTGCGCAGCTGAGAAGAAGCAGCTCAAGCTCGATTGGGCTTCGTGACATCTAACTACGCGATGCAGCGGACCGTGACACATCAGCGTGGACGCGCCGAGAGCGCGACAGAATATTCTGCGCTCTCGGCGCGCAGCAAAGGTCAGCGTGCGGCCGCTGATCGCAATCGTTAGAGCGCCAAAGCACCGTGCGCCACATTACAGCATTCTGCCTCGGAGTAATTGCTGCGTTCTGCGTACTACAGCTTCTATTCTTCTACGGACACGGATTCAGCTTCACGGTCATATTCAACATAGACAGCTGGCACTTGATTCGAGGGCTGTCATACCTAGCAGTCGGATTGTTGGTAGTTCGAATCTGGCACTTCATCCGCGAAGGTGAAGTCGAGCTGCGCATCACTCGCACTGAGGCGTTCTACTTCCTTCTTGGTATCATCGTCATGGCGATCGCATTCATTGTCTGGAAACTTCAGGAAGGGCCGGAGGTCGACTTCAAGTTCACGCCGTACGTAGTCGTTCCGGCCTTCTACGTGGCGGCCCTCTCGGCGTATCTCGCCATTGAAGCGATCGCGTGGCGCTCTAACAAGTCGCTGGAGCGCGGCCGTGAGGGATAAAGTGCCCACAAATCGCGCTGGCAGGCGGCGCGCTCAGCTCAATCGTTAGGCAGCGCAAGAAGCACGTAGCATGGGGTTCCTCATCACGGTACCGATGTTGATTGGCCTAGTGCTGTTGCTCGACAGGACGAGCAGTGCCTTGCTCTGCGCGACGATATGGGCGGCAGGAGTCTTTCTCATGTCGCTCTTTGTCGCGACGGACTTCGGATTGCGCATGATCGTGATGGCTGCGGTGGCGTTCTTGATGGCGCTCGGGTATTTCGCCCTTCTCGACTATCTGCGGGGAAAGGGATGGTGGTGGGTAGCAATGCCGGTTGGTGGCATGATCCTCATCGGCATCGCATAGAGGGTAATGCGCAGCCTAACAACCGCCTGGAGCGCGCGCGTGAACCATAAAGTGCCCAATCAATGCGTGGGTGCCCGCGGCGCTCAGGCGAAGCGTTAGGCGCCAATGAAGCGTTATCTCAGCCCTTTCGGACAGCTGCTTCTTGTGAGCACCACCGCGCTCGCCTCGGCATGGTATCCACGCTCATGGCAGACGGCCTCTTTCGTTGCCGATGCCGATCAGCCCTAGGGACCGGTTGAGGTATCGCTCGCCCGATCAGACGGCGAGAGCTCCGTGCTCACCAGCCTCAGCATCGCGCTTGGCGGCAAGGCCCTCAAGACTCCGCTCTTTGAAAGCTCGCGTGTCGCAAATCCCCTCATCGCCGACGCGCAGCTACTAGTAGCATCGGCGTTCTGCGTTGGATCCGAGGCATGCACACCCGGGCCGTTGTTGCTGATCGTGCCAATCTTGCCGGTAAGCGCCGATGCCGAAACTGACGACTGCGCGCCGATGTTGAAGGTTCAGTTCTGGCACGACGGGGTTCAACGAATCACGCTTGAGCGGTGCCCCGAAGGTACGTCGTCCGAGGAGGTATTGTTTGGCGCCTAACAAATCGCTCGAGCGCGGCCGTGAGGGATAAAGTGCCAACACAATGCGCTGGTGGCCGGCGCGCTCAGCTCAATCGTTATGCCGCATGACTTTTGGGAAGCCCGGGTCATCGCGAGTGGAAAGGT
>CAZRLI010000382.1:0-2178 GCA_964600535.1 uncultured Steroidobacteraceae bacterium
CATGTGACGACCTCGCGCGACGTGCTCGCGGCCATGGCGGGCGGCGAGGGACCCGAGCACGCCTTCATTGCGCTCGGTTACGCGGGCTGGGAGTCCGGGCAACTCGAGCGTGAGATGCTCGACAACGCCTGGCTGTCGATCCCGGCCGACGAGAACATCGTGTTCGAATTGCCCTACGAGGACCGCTGGCCGGCAGTCTGGCGCCTGCTCGGCGTCGACCTCGAGAAGATGACCCCCTTTGCCGGGCACGCCTGAACCGGTACGCATCGCGCTCGCCTTCGACTTCGGACTGAGGCGCATCGGGGTCGCGGTGGGCGATACGCTCACCCGCAGCGCCGTGGCACGCGGCGCGCTCGCGGTGGCGGCGGACGGGCCGGACTGGGAGGCCATCGCACGCGTGATCCGGGAGAACGGGCCGCACCTGCTGGTGGTGGGCACCCCTTATAATGTCGACGGCGACGCGAACGAGATGACCGTGCTCGCGCGGCAGTTCGCCTCCGACCTCGCGGTACGCCACGCGCTGCCGGTCGAGCAGGTGGACGAGCGCTACTCTTCGATCGAGGCGACGGAGAAACTCAAGGCGCAGCGCGCGAGCGGCGAGCGCAGCCGTCGCCTGCGCAAGGGCGACATCGACAGCGCGGCCGCGGTGGTGATCCTGGAGCGATGGCTGGAAGGGGAACGATGACGAGACAGACGCGCGCGGACGGCTCGCTGCGCCACCTGCTGACGCTCGAGGGCCTTTCGGGCACCGAACTCGACGCCCTGCTCGACTGCGCGCAGCAGATCGTGCGCCCGCCCGGCGCCCGCCCGCCCTCGAACCGCCTGCTCGCCGGCGTGACCGTCGCCAACCTCTTCACCGAGCCCTCGACCCGCACCCGGGTGTCCTTCGAACTGGCGGCCAAGCGCCTCGGTGCCGATGTCGTCAATCTCGAAGTGCAGCTCTCCTCGCGCGCGAAGGGCGAGAGCATGCTCGACACGGCCTTCACGCTCGAGTCGCTGCACGTCGACGTGTTCGTGATCCGGGACGCCGAGGCCGGCGTGCCGGCCCTCGTCGCCGCCCACGTGGCGCCGCACGTGTCGGTGCTGTCCGCGGGCGAAGGCAGCGTCTCGCACCCGACGCAGGGCCTGCTCGATGCGTTGACGATCCGCCAGCGCAAGGGCCGCATCGCCGGGCTGACGGTCGCCATCGTGGGCGACATCCGCCACTCGCGCGTCGCGCGCTCGGCTTACCACGCCCTCACGACCCTCGGCGTCGCCGAACTGCGCGTCGTCGCCCCCCCGGCACTGCTGCCCGGCGACGACGAGTTCCGCGGCTGCGCGCGTTATACCGACCTCGACGCGGGACTGCGCGCGGCCGACGTCGTGATGATGCTCAGGATCCAGCGCGAGCGCATGCGGGACGAGGCGCAACTCGATGCGGCCGACTACTTCCGCGAGTTCGGGCTCAGCGCCGCGCGCCTGGGGCTCGCGAAACCCGATGCCATCGTGATGCACCCGCAGCCGATGAACCGTGGCGTCGAGATCGCTTCCGACGTCGCCGACGGGCCGCAGTCCGCGATCCGCGACCAGGTGCGCAATGGCGTCGCCGTACGCATGGCGGTACTCGCCACCGTGGTGCGCCCGGGTGGCGGGACCGCGCCATGAGCCAGGCGCATCGCGGCACGATCCGGCTCGAGGACGGGCACCTCCTCGCCCGCGAAGGCTTCGCGGGCGGGCAGTACATCCTGCGCATCGCAGCCCCGCAGTGCGCCGCCGCCGCGACACCGGGATCCTTCGTGCACCTCGCCTGCGACCCGGACATCCCAATGCGCCGGCCGCTGTCGATCATGCGCGCGGACCCGGCCGCCGGCTGGATCGACGTGCTGTTCAAGGTGGTCGGCACCGGGCTCGCCGCGCTCGCGGCGCGCAAGGTCGGCGAGACGCTCTCGGTGCTCGGTCCGATCGGGCACGGTTTCGAACCCCACCCCGCGCGCCCGCTCACGCTGCTGATCGGCGGCGGCGTCGGCATCCCGCCGATGGTGTTCCTCGCCGAACGCCTGGCGGCGCGTACCGACGCGCGCTGGCAGCCGCTCGTGCTGATGGGCTCGGAGATTCCGTTCCCTTTCGCGATGCGCCCCTCGACCATCCTCGTGCCGGGCATGCCCGAGGGCGTGATCGCCTCGATGCCCTTCCTCGATG
>CAZRLI010000383.1:0-2175 GCA_964600535.1 uncultured Steroidobacteraceae bacterium
GAGTCCGACTTTCCATTCCTCGAGTTCCTCGTTGTCGTTGCGGCTCGTGAATACCACGCGGTTCTTGTATTCGCCGCGGACGAAGAAGCGCCGTGTCAGATAGAAGCGAAATCCTGCGCCGTAATACGCGGACTGGTCGTGCCGGTCCACGGCCTGCGGATTCTGCGGGTCCCGGTTCACGTTGAAGAGGCCGCCGCCGAGCGTCACGAACGGCGAGAAGCGCCACTCCGGCACGAATACATGGTTCAGGCCGAGATCGAGCGTGTAGCCGCTGCGGTCGGCGGGCGCCGCGTTGCTCGTGACCCCGAGGAACTGCGACGGCGAGAGGTCGATCTTCAGGTGGTCGTTGAGCGAGAACGCCAGGTAGCCCGAGACCAGGTTCGCGCCGGCAAAGTCGCCGACCATCCCGCCCGCTTCCCAGCGGTGCGAGGTGAAGCCCGCGCGGTCGCCGAGGTCGATCGTCAGCCGGGTCCCGTCGGCGAGCAGGGTCTTCACCATGTCGCGCTGCGCGGCCCAGCCCTCGATGCCGCGTTCGCTGCGGACCTTGAGCCAGTCGGTGCGGCGCTTGAGGACCTCGACGGACTCGCCGCGCCCGACCACCTGGGTGACGGGATAGCCGCGACCGGGACCCGTGCGCAGTTCGAGGTAGGGCTCGGCCACGAATACCTGCAGCAGCTCCTTCGCGGCGTGCGCCGCGGGAGCCGCGACGAAAAGGGCGAGAAGTCCGCAAAGGACGGCCGCGGGCTTAATTGACCGGGACGCCAGGATCGAACGGATTGTTGTAATACTGCGCTCCAATATCGACCCATTCCGAGATCAGGCGTAGTTCGGCCGGCGAGAGATAGCCCGCGTGGGTTCCTCCCGCCGCGAAGCGACTGAAGAAGCGAGTGGACCCCCGCGCATTGCCGGCGCTCAGCGGTGGAGCATACGGTATCGGTGCAAAGATCGGCAGCCCCGAGACCGGATCGATGCCGACCTGCTGCTGGCAGTCGATCACCGCACCCGTCGCCGGATCGAGACACTGCTGGTTGCTGGCAAAGAGCAGTTCGCGGTAGGCGTTGAACTGCAGCGGTTCGGCCTGCGAGGCACCGTCCTGCAGGTCGAGCTGCCCCGCGGGGACCATCGGGGCCGCGGCGGCATTGGTGGTGTTGTGGCAGCCGGCCTGGGAGCAGGTGTGGTCGGCCAGCACTGCCTGGGTCACCGGGTCGATCGTCTGGCGGGGCAGCGACCAGAGCGGATGGATGTGCTGCTCGTAGTTGATGACGATGCGGCAGGTCGGTGTCCAGCGTGCCTGGCATTCGGTGGTGGTCGGCGCGGGCGTCAACAGCGCCCCGTAGGTGTAGGCGACATCCGCATCGGGCGCGCGCACCGCCGGGTCGGTCCACACGTCCTGGTAGACCACGTTGACGGTCGGGTTGACCGACTCGCAGTTGACGCCGGTGGTGCAGGCCGAGGTGACGCGGGCGCGCGTCTCCGCCATGGTTTCACCCGCCTGCGGCAGGAAGGTCGCGACGGTGTTCGGGAATGGCGTGCCGGTGGTCTGCGCGCCGCTGTAGGCGCTGCCGTAGAGGCCCGCGCGGCCATGCGAGGTCGGTGTCTGCGCGTCGCGGATATGGCAGCCGCCGCAGCTGCGCACTTCGCCGGGGCGCAGCTGCAGCCAGTTGGCGTGGCGCGGGAAGCCGGGCAGGCGCCGGCCATTCACGTCGAGGATCGACATCTGGAAGGCGACGTTCGCCGGCAGCTTGATGCGCACCGAACCGTCGGGCTCGATCGGCGCGTAGGCGAGGATCTCGCGCATGAAGTTGGTCGCGCCGAAGGCGGCGTTGTCGATGTCGAGCACGTCGTCGTCGGGGATCGAGACCATCTTCTCGATGCGGATGAAGCGCGCGAGGCGCTGGTCCGCGGTGGTCTGCGCGGGATTCGCCATGCCGCGGATGCCGCCGCCGCCCGGCGGCGCCGCGCGATCGACGCCGTCGAAGTCGTAGATGGTCTTGATATCGAGGATGCCGGCGCCCTCGGCGAACAGGTCCGGGTCGGCGTCGACGCCCGGGGACTTGTCGAGGATCACCGCGGGGGGCGTGCGCGGCTGCGCGATCACGACATCGGTGATCATGCGGCCGGCTTCGGGCGTCATCAGCGGCACCGTAAGCACTGCCGGCGTGTTCAATGTCGTCG
>CAZRLI010000384.1:0-2165 GCA_964600535.1 uncultured Steroidobacteraceae bacterium
GACCTGGCGCTCGCGCCAGATGATGTAGAGACCGCTGCCGATGACGATCGCCCCGCCCGTGAGGACCCGCCACGACGGCAGCGCGCTCCACACGACCCAGTCGATCGCGATGCCCCAGAAGAGCGCCGTGTACTCGAAGGGTGCGATGACCGACGCGGGGGCCGATCGGAAGGCCTCGATCAGCAGCATCTGCGCGATGGCGCCGGCCAGGCCGATGCCGGCGATGTGCGGCCAGTGGTCCGCGCGCACCGCCTGCCAGCCTCCGGCGAAGAGCGCCAGTACGGTCGACGCGACGGCCATCACGGTGATCGACCACAGCGCGACACTCGCGGTCGAGTCGGTACGGGTCAGCACGCGCAGCAGGATCGCGTTGCAGGCATATGCGAACGCGGACACCAGGGCGCCGACGGCGCCCCAGGTGATGAAGCTGGCGCCCGCCGGCTTCAGCATCGTGAGCGCACCGACGAGCCCGACGGCGATCGCCGCCCAGCGCCGCCAACCCACGTCCTCGCCCAGCAGCAGCGCCGCGAGCCCCGTCACCATCAGGGGCGCGGACAGGAAGATCGCGTAGGCATCGGCGAGCGTCAGCTCGCGCACCGCGTAGATGAAGCCGATCATGATCACGACCATGATGAGGCCACGCAGCAGGTGCATGCCGGGACGCTCGGCCAGCAGTTGTCCCGCCCGCCCCGTCAGCAGGTAAGGCAGCGCGATGAAGGGCAGCGACGCGAACCCGCGCAGGGCGCTCACCTGCAGCGGCGGGTAGTGCGCGGCGAGGAACTTGAGCAGGGCGTCCATGGAGGCGAACACCGCCACCGCGCAGAGCATGAGGCCGATACCGCGCAGGGACCTGGAACGCATGCCGCCAAGCATAGCGCACGGCCACGGCCTACGGGCCGCGGGGCGGGCCGCGTCAGAACTTGATGTTGATGCCCGCCAGCATGCTCCAGGAGTAGATCTCGTTCTCCGCGAGCCGCGCACGCGTGCCACTGATGTAGCGCAGCGGCTCGTTGGTGATGTTGTTCACCTGGATGAAGGCGCCCACCTGCTTGGTGAAATCGTAGCTCGCCTTGAAGTCGAGCTGGCCATGCGTGTCGATGTACAGATCCTCGCCGACATTGTCGCCGAGCGCGTACAGGTATTCGCTGCGGTAGGCGTAGCCGAGGCGCAGCTCGAGGCCCGAGAGCTCGTAGAAGATCGCGATGTTGCCGACGTGCTCCGACTGCTGGAAGAACGGCACCTTCGCGCTGCGATCCGGCGCGTCCGCCTCGCTGTCGGTCCAGGTATAGCCCACCGAGACGCCGAAGCCGCGCAGCAGGCCCGGCAGCATGCTGAACTGCTGCTGGTAGCCGAGCTCGATCCCGAAGATGTTGCCGCTCCTGGCGTTCTGTGACTGCTCGGTCTCGAGCTCGGAATAGAAGCGGCCTTCGAAGGTCACGTCCTCCAGCGTCTGCAGGCGCGTGAAGATCGGGTTGTCGATGTCCTTGTAGAACACGCCACCCGACAGGATGCCCGAGGGCCTGAGGTACCACTCGAGCGCGAGGTCGTAGTTCGTCGATTCGAGCGGGTCGAGGTCGGGATTGCCCATCTCGATCGCACCCTCGAACACGTCCGGATCGTCCTCCTCGATCTCGAAGATGCGAAACGGCACGGTCTGCTCGTAGGACGGGCGGCCGATCGTGTTGGTCCACGCCGCGCGCGCGATCAGGTCGTCGCGGATCGACCAGGTCATCTGCAGGCCCGGCAACCAGTTCGTGTAGTTCTTGGTGCCGGTCACCTGCGGCGGCGGGTCCTGCGCGTCACCATCGACGATCTGCACGTCGTAGGCCGAGAACTCCGTCTCGGTGCGTTCGACGCGCACGCCGCCGATGAAGGTCGCGTTGCCGACCTCGAGCGAGGCCATCAGGTAGCCCGCCGTGACGTCTTCCTTGACGCGGTAGTCGACTCCATAGGACTCGATGATCGTGTCCTCGTCGCTCACCTCGAAGTCGCCCGCGTTGTCGCGGAAGAACTGCTCGGCGAGGCGATAGTCCGGATAGGGCCCGAACGTGTAGTAGGGGCGCACGTCCCGGTAGAAGTCGCGGTTGCCGTTGGCGGCGACCTGCGACAGCAGGAAATCGTCGTCGCCGTCGAAGCCGTCGTACACGATCATGTCCTGGTCGGAG
>CAZRLI010000385.1:0-2158 GCA_964600535.1 uncultured Steroidobacteraceae bacterium
CCGACCAGGTGCAGGCCTTCCTGCCCTCGCCGATGGCGACCGCGACCGCGATGTATCACAGCGGCAAGAACCCGCTGCACCGTGTCTCGCGCAGCTCGGAAGAGGTCGTCATCCCGAAGGGCCTCAAGGTCCGCCGCCTGCACAAGGCGTTCCTGCGCTACCACGACGCAAACAACTGGCCGGCATTGCGCGAGGCCCTGCGACGCATGGGCCGCGCCGACCTGATCGGCAACGGCAAGCACCAGCTCGTGCCTGCCTGGCAGCCGGCCGGGACGGGCGGCTGCGGCGAGGGCCGCCGTGCGCCGCCGCGCGCCAGGGCGAGGCCGTTCCGCACGCAGCACACCCGGCCCAGATGACCACGGCACCCGTCATCACGCCGTTCCACGACGCCGCCACCGGCACCTTCACCTACCTCGTGTCCGACCCGGCGTCGCGGTGCTCCGCGATCATCGACCCCGTGCTCGATTTCGACGCGCGCTCGGGCCGTACCTCGACGCGCTGCGCCGATGCGGTGCTCGGCGCGCTGCGCGCCAGCGGCGCGACGCTCGAGTGGATACTCGAGACCCATGCCCACGCCGATCATCTCTCCGCCGCCGCCTACCTCAAGGCGCAGGCGGGCGGGCGCATCGCGATCGGCGAGGGGATCCGGCAGGTGCAGGAAACCTTCGTGCCGATCTACGGGCTCAGCGGGGCCTGCGCGACCGACGGCTCGCAGTTCGACCGGTTGTTCACCGATGGGGAGACCTTCCGGATCGGCGGGCTGGAGGTGCGGGTGCTCGCCCTGCCGGGGCACACGAGCGACAGCATCGCCTATCTTGCCGGTGACGCGGCGTTCATCGGCGACACGCTGTTCATGCCGGACGCCGGCACGGCACGCACCGATTTTCCGGGCGGCGATGCCGGGCGCCTGTACGACTCGATCCAGAAGCTCTATGCGCTGCCCGAGGCCACGCAGCTCTTCATGTGCCACGACTATCCGACAGGTGCGCAGACGCCGCGCCACCAGGCAAGCGTCGGCACGCAGTATCGCGAGAACATCCACCTGCGCCACGACACGAGCCGCGAGGCCTACATCGCGCTGCGCACCGCGCGCGACCGCACGCTCGCGTTGCCCGCATTGATCATTCCCGCGCTGCAGGTGAACATCCGTGCCGGTGCGCTGCCCGCGCCCGGCCCGAACGGCATCGCCTACCTGCGCACGCCGCTCGACACATTCGGACGCGCCTGACGCTGGAGGACCGCATGACGAAGGACGCCCGCTGGATGATCGCGCTCGCCGCGCTCTCGATCGGCATCGCAACGGCGCTCGGCGCCTTCGGTGCGCATGGCCTGCAGGCGGTGCTGGCGCCCGACCGGCTCGCGGTATTCGAGACGGCCGTGAAGTACCAGTTCTACCATTCGCTCGGCCTGCTCGGGATCGGCCTCGCGGTGGTCGCGCGCGAGCGGCGCGGGGCGCGCCTCGCAGCGCGGCTGGTCGTCGCCGGGATGATCCTCTTCGCCGGCAGCATCTACGCACTCACCTTCGGGGCGCCCGCGTGGATCGGCATCGTGACGCCGTTCGGCGGCCTGTCGCTGATGGCGGGCTGGGCGCTCTTCGCGCTGACGGCCTGGTCAGCGCGCTGAGAACGTGTCGCAGTTCGAGAGCTCGCCGCCCTCGTAGCCGCGCGTGAACCAGCCCATGCGCTGCTCGGCCGAGCCGTGCGTGAACGATTCGGGCACCACGTGGCCCTGCATGCGTCGCTGGATCGTGTCGTCGCCGACCGCCGCGGCTGCCTTCAGGCCCTCCTCGATGTCGCCCGGCTCGAGGATGCCGCGCGCCTTGTCGGCATGGTGCGCCCAGATGCCCGCGTAGCAGTCGGCCTGCAGCTCGACGCGCACCTGCAGCTGGTTGCGCTCCTCTTCACCCATGCGCTGCTGCGCCTGCTGCACCTTGCCGAGCGTGCCGAGCACGTTCTGCACGTGGTGGCCGACCTCGTGCGCGAGCACGTAGGCCTGCGCGAAATCGCCGGGGGCCTGGAACTGATAGGTAAAGGGCGCGCGGTCTACGAGGCTCCCAAGGCGGCCCCTTAGCGTCAAAGCCGCTCCGCTGCCGTGCCGCGACAGGTACGCGCTCAGGTGGGCGCTGCCTAGGGGGCGGCTCTGCGTAGCTCTCTGGGCG
>CAZRLI010000386.1:0-2153 GCA_964600535.1 uncultured Steroidobacteraceae bacterium
GACCTGATCCGCCAGGGCAAGCCAGTGCCGCGCGGCACGCTGCAGACCACCTTCCTCTACACGCCGTTCGACGAATTGCGGCGCCTCGGCCTGCAGCCCGCGACCGAGGCCGCGGTGCGCAAGGCCTTCCCCGACTACACCGGCATGCTGGTCGTCGCCGAAGTGCAGCCGGGCAGCGCCGCCGCGGACGTACTGCAGCCGGGTGACGTACTGGTGCGCGTCAACGGCCGCTACCTCACGCAGTTCGAACCGCTGAACGCGGTGCTGGACGACAGCGTCGGTGCGCCGGTCGAGCTCGAGCTGCAGCGCGGCGGCGCGATCGTGATGGCGAAGCTTGCGGTCGATGACCTGCACTCGATCACGCCCGACGAGTACCTCGAGTTCGGCGACGCGGTCGTCAATACCCTCTCGTACCAGATGGCCCGCCACTTCAACATCCCGGTGCGCGGTGCGTACGTGGCGAACCCCGGCTATGCGCTCGGTGCCTCCGGCGTGCCGCGCGGCGCGGTGATCACCGCGGTCAATGGCGCAGCGATCGCCGGCATCGGCGACCTGGAGGGCGCGATCGCGAAGCTGGGCGACGGCGATCGCACGACCATGCGTTACTCGACGATCGACGACCCGAAAGGCAGCCAGCTGCGCTCGGTGCGCATGGATCGGCGCTGGTTCCCCGCGCAGCGCTGCAAGCGCAACGACGGCAGCGGCGAGTGGGATTGCCGGGCGCTGCCGCCGCCGCCGCCGCCCCGGGCGCCGGTCGTGGGCAGCACGGTATTCCAGAGCGCGAGCGATGCGCGCGTCGCGCGCGTCGTGCCCTCGCTCGTCACCGTCGCCTTCGACATGCCCTACGCGGTCGCCGGCGTCACCGAACGCAACTATCACGGCACGGGCCTGGTGGTCGATGCCGCGCAGGGCCTCGTGGTCGTCGACCGCAATACGGTACCCGTTTCGCTCGGCGACGTGCGCGTGACCTTCGCGGGCACGCTCGAGGTGCCGGGGCGCGTGGTGTTCATCCATCCGCTGCACAACCTCGCGATCGTGCAGTACGACCCGGCGCTGATCGGCACGACGCCGGTACGCACCGCGAAGTTCGGCGGGCGTCCGCTGCGGGCGGGCGACGATGTCACGGTGGTGGGGCTCTCGCCCGACACCGGCCTCAAGTCGCGCACGACCACGGTGGCCGACGTCGATCCGATTGCACTGCCGCTGTCGCGCACGATGCAGTTCCGCGAGGCGAACCTCGAGACGGTCGAGCTCGTCAATGGCCCGCAGGACTTCGATGGCGTGCTGCTCGACAAATCGGGCGCCGTCGCCGGCCTCTGGTCGAGCTTCGCCTCGGAAAGCGGCCGCGAAGTGGTGCAGGAGAATCGCGGCGTGCCGATCGACGTCGTGGCCGACATGGTCGAGCGGGTGCATTCGGGACGCGCCATCTATTCGCTCGAGGCGGAGCTGTTCCCGCAGACGCTGGCGGCGGCCCGCCGACTCGGGCTCGCGGACGAATGGGTCAGGCGGCTCGAATCCGCCAACGATGGCGCGCGGCGCGTGCTCACCGTCACGCGGCTGGTCGGCGGGTCGGATGCGATCCGCGAGCTGCAGCAGGGGGACCTGCTGCTGGCCATCGACGGCGCGGTCGTGACGCATTTTCGCGACGTCGAGCGCGCCGTCGCCGACAAGCCGCAGGTACGCGTGACCGTGTGGCGGGGCGCTGCCGCGCTCGACATCGAGGTGCGCACCGCGGCGCTCTCGGGCGTCGATCTCACCCGTGTCGTGCAGTGGGCGGGGGCGACATTGCATGCACCGCACCGCGCGATGCTCGCGCAGCGGAGCATCCCGCCCGAAGGGGTGTATGTCGCGTATTTCGCCTACGGCTCGCCGGCCACGCGCGCGGGGCTGTTCCCGGGCCGGCGCATCGTCGAAGTCGACGGTCGGCCGACCCCGGACCTCGACTCGTTCCTGAAGGCCGTCACCGGCCGGCCGGACCGGGCGCCGGTGCGCCTGAAGACGATCACCTGGAACAACGCGCCGGAAGTGATCACGCTGAAGCTCGACAGGCACTATTGGCCGGCGTATGAGCTGCAGCGGACCGGCGACCGCTGGGAGCGCCACCCGCTGGAATAGGGTCGGGCCGCCCGCGGCTTGGTAGAATGCGCGGATGG
>CAZRLI010000387.1:0-2141 GCA_964600535.1 uncultured Steroidobacteraceae bacterium
CCTCCAGCGAGCAATTCAACGCGCCCGGCTGCGTGGGCGTGAAGATGAAGGGCGTGGACGCGCGCCTCAGCCCGGAGGGCGAGATCCTCATCAAGAGCCCGGGCCAGCTGGTGGGCTACTACAAGCGCCCCGATCTGGACGCCGAGGTCTTCACCGAGGACGGCTTCTTCCGCACCGGCGACCTGGGTGAGATCGCGCCGAACGGCGTGCTCAAGCTCACCGGCCGCGCCAAGGAACTGTTCAAGACGGCCAAGGGCAAGTACGTGGCGCCGGCGCCGATCGAGAACCGCCTCAACGCCAATCCGATGATCGAGCAGTCGCTCGTGTCCGGCGTGGGGCAGCCCGCGGCCTATGCCATCGTGCTGCTGGCCGAGACGCTGCGTCCGCGCCAGAACGACCCCGCCTTCCGCGCGGAGGTGACCGCCGAGCTCGGCACGCTGCTCGACGAGGTCAACCGGCAGGTCGCCGACTACGAGCAGCTGAAGATGATCGTCGTCGCGCGCGAGCCGTTCTCGATCGAGAACGGCATGCTCACGCCGACGATGAAGATCAAGCGCGCGAAGATCGAGAACGTGGTCGAGCGGGATCTCGACAAGTGGTACTCGCAGAGCAAGCCGGTGGTGTGGGCTTGAGCCGGGGCGCGCACGCCCGAAGCGGGGGCGCGCGGCCCCCGGGAGGCCCGAGCAGGGGTCAACGCGAGACGCGCGCGACGACCCCGATACTCCGCTCGCCCGTGGTCGAAGGTCCGCGCGGGCTTGGCGGGCCGGATGGACTTCTGGTAAATATGATATCCAAAATCCAAGGATTTGGTTAACATATTCACCAAATGATCAATGCGGAAGTCCTCCGACCCCTCGACCGACAGCTGTTGCTGCAGCTCGGGGATCGACTCAAGCACCTTCGCAAGGCGCAGGGGTTGGGCACGGTAGAAATGGCCGCGCGCGTCGGCATCACGCGCAACACGCTTCGGGCGGTCGAGACCGGCGACCCGGCCACTGCGATCGGAACCTACCTGCGCGTGATGTCGGTTCTCGGCGTCGGTGGCGAGTTGGCGCTGCTGGCCGGCGATACGCTCGTGCCGCCGCCGGCGGGCTCGGCCGCGGCACGATCGCGGCGAGCGAGGCCGTTGGTCGAGATTCGGGTGGCGGCGAACGATGGTCGGCACCAGCTCCAGGATCTTCAGAGTCTGGCACTCCATGTGGAAGCGGTGCGCCGGGCCAAGGCTGACCCGGCCGTGATCGAAGAAGCCGTGACGACGGTTCGGCGTTGGCTGGCAGGAGGCGATCCACGCTCGGCTGGCCTGTGGATCGAATGGCAGAGAATCCTCGAAGCCAGGGCATGGCGAAAGGTCCTCGGTCGCAATCAGCATGCGCAGCAACTGCGGCAGGCCTCACCGCTCGTCACCACTGTTCCGGACGAGGTGCGCCGGAGAATTCTCGCCGAGGTGAGTGGCCTCGAAAGGGGCATTGCGCTCGGCGGAACGTCGAAACCCCAGGACGGCGAAGTCGCATCGCGAGAAAGCTCGCCGGGCGCTCGATGACGCGAGAGCAGCTGGAACACATCATCCGCGCGTGTGCCGAGATCACCGGGCAGTACGAGTTCGTCGTCGTCGGCAGCCAGTCGATTCTCGGGTCTGTCCCCGAGCCTCCGGCGGTGCTCGCCGTGTCGATGGAGGTGGACATCTACCCCAGGCAGGCGCCCGAATTGGCCGACGAGATCGAGGGGGCCATAGGCGAAGGCTCGCGGTTCCATGAACTCCACGGCTACTACGCCGAAGGCGTGGGTCCGCGAACCGCGATTCTGCCCGCCGAATGGCAACGGCGCGTCTGCCGAGTGCAGAACGCCAACACGAACGATCGGGTCGCCTATTGCCTCGACCCGGTCGATCTGTTCCTGTCGAAAGCGGCGGCGGGGCGCGAGAAGGATCGGGAGTTCTGCACGGCACTGCTGGCGTACGGCTACGTCAAGCTGGAGCGCGCGTTGGAACTATTGCCGACAATGCCCATTCCCGACGACGAAATGCGCACGCTGCGCACAAGGATTCGTCGCTGGGCCGGTTCCTTGCGCGCAGCCGGTCTCGACGCCGACGACCGCCTGTGAATGGAAAGCTCACGAACAGGGACGAACGACTCGCGCCTTCG
>CAZRLI010000388.1:0-2134 GCA_964600535.1 uncultured Steroidobacteraceae bacterium
ATGTCGAGAGCACCAGGTGGCCGGTGAGGCTCGCCTGCACGGCGATCTGCGCCGTTTCGAGGTCGCGGATCTCGCCGACCAGCACGACGTCCGGGTCCTGGCGCAGGATGGCACGCAGCCCGCGTGCGAAGGTCATCTCGACCTTGGTATTGACCTGCGTCTGGCCGATCCCGTCGATGTAGTACTCGATCGGGTCCTCGACCGTCATGATGTTGCGGGTGTTGTCGTTGAGGCGCTCGAGCGCGGCGTAGAGCGTGGTGGTCTTGCCCGAGCCGGTCGGGCCGGTCACCAGCAGGATGCCGTGCGGCTTGTGGATCAACTCGTCCATCAGCGACTGGGTCGCGGGGTCCATGCCGAGCGAGTCGAGGTTCAGGCGGCCCGCCTGCTTGTCGAGGATACGCAGTACCACGCGTTCACCGTGGCCCGAGGGGATCGTCGAGACGCGCACGTCGACCGCGCGGCCCGCGATGCGCAACGAGATCCGGCCGTCCTGCGGCAGGCGCTTCTCGGCGATGTCGAGCTTCGACATCACCTTGATGCGCGAGACGACGAGCGGCGCGACGGCGCGGCGTGACTGCAGCACCTCGCGCAGCACGCCGTCGACGCGGAAGCGGATCACCAGCCGGTTCTCGAAGGGCTCGATGTGGATGTCGGAGGCATTCTCCTTCACGGCCTGGGTGAGCAGCGCGTTGATCAGCCGGATGATCGGCGCGTCATCGTCGCTTTCGAGGAGATCGGCCTGCTCGGGAAGGTCGAGTGCGAGGTGCGCGAGGTCCACGGTGCCGTCGAGGCCTTCCGCGGCCTGCATCGCGTCGGAGCCCGCCTCGTAGGTGAGGCGCAGCAGCGTGTCGAACTCCTCGTCGCTGACCTTCGCGAGCCGGATCGGCATCTGCAGGTGGCGGCGGACTTCCGCGACCGCGAGCGGCGTCACGTCGCCGCGATGGGCGCAGCTGGCGACGCCGTCCGCCGTGTGGCGCACGAGCACGCCGTGCCGCTTCGCGAATGCGAACGACAGGCGCCGCTCGGCGTGGCGGGCGCCGGCTGCCGCCGGTGCGGCCTCGATCATTGCGGCTCCGGTGGCGGCGGGAGCGGCGCGGCAGGCGGCGTCGAATCGGCCCGGGCCCCATCGGGCCCGGCCGCGGCCGGCTCGGCGGCCCCGGGTTGCGGCGCCGCCGGCGCCGGGGCCGGCGCGGGCAGCGGCGGCAGCACCGACTTCTGCTGCCCCGGCAGCAGCGGCATGACCTCGAACCGCGGGCCCATCCGGCGCTGCTCGTCGCGGATGTAGTTGTACTTCGAGTTCGTCTCGAACGACGCCTGCACGCCGTCGCGCAGGATCTTCGGCTGGATGAAGACCATCAGGTTGGTCTTGATCTTGGAAGCCTGCCGCACCTTGAAGAACTCGCCGATGAGCGGGATGCGTCCGAGCAGCGGCACGCGCTGTTCGCCGCGGCGATCCTCGTTCTGGATCAGCCCGCCGAGCACGATGGTGCCGCCGTCCTCGACCAGCAGCGTGGTGTTGATCACGCGCTTGTTGGTGATCAGGTCGACCGCGCTCGCGGTGCTGGTCGAGAGGCTCGATGCTTCCTGCTCGATCTTGAGGATGACGGCGTCGCCTTCGTTGATCTGCGGGGTGATCTTGAGGATCGTGCCGACCTCCTCGCGCTGGATGGTCTGGAACGGGTTCACCGCGCCATTGTTGCCGCCGCTGCCGGTGTTGGTGTACTGGCCGGTGATGAACGGCACTTCCTGCGCGACCTTGATCTGCGCCTCCTGGTTGTCGAGTGTCACGATCGACGGCGTCGCAACGATATTGGTGTCGGCGTCATTCCTGATCGCGCGCAGCACCGCGGCCCAGTTCGTGCCCGTGTCCTTCACCCGGCCGCCGCCGAGCGTCGTGCCGGCAATGGCCGACGGGTTGATGCTCGTCGGGTTGTCGATGCCGCGGATGATGTCGACGATGCTGCCGCCCGCGATCGGCTGCACGAAGCTGCCGACCAGGAAATTGTCGCTGGAGCCATCGACGGCCCAGTTGATGCCGAGCTCGGCGGTCTTGTCGGCGCGGACTTCGACGATCACGGCCTGCACCAGCACCTGCGCGCGGCGGATGTCGAGCTTGTCGACGATCGCCATGAGG
>CAZRLI010000389.1:0-2127 GCA_964600535.1 uncultured Steroidobacteraceae bacterium
ACCTGCAGGGGCAGGTCGACCTCGGCCATCCGCGCGAGGGTGGCGTCGAGCCTGCGGATGTCCGTGACGCCCGCGTCGGAGTGGGTCGTCGCGCCGGCCGGGTAGAGCTTGCAGCCGTGCACGATGCCGCTCGCCTTGGCGGCGTCGATTTCCGCGGGCGGGGTGCGGTCCGTGAGGTACAGGGTCATCAACGGCTCGAAGCCCGCGTTTGCGGGCAGTGCCGCGAGGATGCGGGCTCGATAGGCCGCCGCCGCCGCGGTCGTGGTGACCGGGGGCTTGAGGTTCGGCATGACGATCGCACGCGCGAAGCGCGCCGCGGTGTGCGCCAGCACCGCCCCGAGGGCGGCACCGTCGCGCAGGTGCAGGTGCCAATCGTCGGGGCGGCGGATGGTCAGGCGTGCGTTCATGGCCGCAGCCCCGCGAGTACCGGCGTGTCGAGCAGCAGTTCGAGCGCATAGCGCACGCCGAAGCCGGTGATGTCGCTCTGGATGTGCCCGAGGCCGCCCTTGCGCACGGCGGCCGAGAGGTCGAGGTGTGCCCAGGCCGTGCCTTGCGGCACGAATCGCGACAGGAAACGCGCACCGTGGATGTGGTCGCCCTTCGCGTCGGTCGCACATTGGGCGACGTCCGCGACCAGGCTCTCGATGTCGCTGTCGTAGTCGGGGTCCATCGGGAAATTCCATACGCGCTCACCGCTTTGCACGCCAGCGGCGGTCAGTGCGGGCAGCAGCGCGGGCCGGTTGGTGAACAGGCCGCTCATGCGTTCGGTGAGTGCGTACTCGCAGGTGCCGGTCAGCGTCGCGAAATCGAGCATCAGCCGCGGCCGCGACCGGCCGGCGAGCGCGAGCGTATCGGCGAGCACGAGGCGGCCCTCGGCATCGGTGTGGATGACCTGCACGGTGACGCCATTCGCGGCCCGCAGCACGTCCTGCGGGCGATAGGCCGCGGGACCGATGCGGTTCTCGGTGATCGCGAGCCATGCGTCGGCGGCGAACGGTGCGCGCAGTTCGGCGAGCGCCACCAGTGTCGCGAGCGCGACCGCACTGCCGGACATGTCGGTGTGCATGTCGAGCATCGCACGGTGCGGCTTCAGGTTGTTGCCGCCGGTATCGAACAGCACGCCCTTGCCGATGAGCGCGACGTCGGGAGCGCGCGTGCGGCGCCCGCCGCGCGGCCGCCAGCTGAGGTGGGCAATGCCGGCGCTGCGCCCGGCGTTGCCGCCCGACACCGCGAGGAAGCAACCCGCGCCGAGCCGGCGCAGCGTGCGCTCGCCGTACCAGCGAAAGCCGAGCCGGTGCGTGCGCGCGAGGCCCGCGATGGCGCGGCGGTAGGCGGGCGCCTCGAGCTTGTTCGGCGGCAGTGCCGTGAACCAGCGGGCGAGGTTCGTGCCGCGGGCGCTCGCCGCCACACGCGCGAGATCGGGAGGGCGCGCGGCGAACACCCGCAGTTCGCCGAGCGCGCGGGGCCGGTCGCGCCGCGGGACGCGCTCGCTGCGGCCGTAGGCGGGCAGGCGAAACGCGTGCGCATGCAGTGCCGCGAGCAGCGCCTCGAGGTCGGGCGTTTCCTCGCCGGTGAGCGCAAGCACGCCTACGCGGCGCCAGGGACGCTCGCCCAGTTCGCGGCACATCCGCCCGGCGAGCGAGAGGCGCGAAAAGGTGTCGGTGGGCCCGGCAAAGCCCGCGATCACGCGCGTCGCGGCGGCGTTGGACAATTGCGTCGTGCGCAGCTCGCCCGCCTTGGGCGGGCCGGGTGCCAGCAGGCGGCGCCATGCGGCCTCGAGCACGTCGGGCAGGCGGCGCGCGCCTGCGGATGTGACGACGAGCAGCACGTCGAGCGCAGCGAATGCGCGCGCATCCGGTGCGCGACGGATCACGCGCGTCGGCGTCGTGGCGAAATCTGCGATGGGGGAACTCGAGGGAGTCAACGCGTTGGCTTGACCGCTACTGCCGAAAAACGGATCATGGCGCGCGTTTCGCAAGTGCTTGAAGAAACGCAGCTTCGGGCATGTTAGCACAGGCTGCGGGCGGCTCTTTGCCGCCACATCGGGACTCGAAATCAAGATGACCGACATTCCCAGAATCGAAGACGTCGATCCCTCCGAGACACGCGAGTGGCTCGAGTCGATCG
>CAZRLI010000390.1:0-2127 GCA_964600535.1 uncultured Steroidobacteraceae bacterium
TGCGCGGCCGAGATACCGCTCCGGCGCTACGATGGGCTCGGCGAGCGGTACGACGGCGACATCCGGCGACGCGACCTCACCACCGATACGCCGTACAACACCTACACGCGCGCCGGCCTGCCGCCGACGCCGATCGCGCTGCCGGGGCGCGAGGCGCTCCAGGCGGCCGTCCAGCCGGACGAAAGCGGGGCACTGTACTTCGTCGCGACGGGCAAGGGCGACGGCTCGCACGTGTTCTCGAGGACGCTGGCCGAACACAACGCGGCCGTGGCGCGCTATCTTGCGCGGCTGCGTAGCGCGGTCGGGACGCAACGCAAGTGACGGGACCGGCAGGCAGCGAGGAAGGGAACAGGATGGCGCGCGGGCGCTTCATCACGCTCGAAGGCATGGAGGGCGCGGGCAAGTCGACCGTCGCGGCGCGACTGCGCGGGGCGCTCGAGCAGCGCGGCATCACGGTGCGCGCGACCCGTGAACCCGGCGGCACCCCGCTCGCGGAACGCCTGCGCGCGCTGGTGCTCGAGCGCGGCGCGGAGTACCTGGCGCCCGAGGCCGAAACGCTGCTCATGTTCGCGGCGCGACGCATCCACGTCGACAACCTGATCCGGCCCGCGCTCGAACGCGGCGAGTGGGTCCTGTGCGACCGCTTTACCGATGCCACGCGCGCCTACCAGGGAGGCGGGCGGGGCGTCGCGAGCGCTTTCATCGAGTCGCTGGCCCGCGCCGTGCACGCCGACGTCAACCCGGACCTCACGCTGCTTCTCGACCTGCCGCCGGCGCTCGGTCTCGAGCGGGCGGCCGCGCGGCGCGGCGTCAGGGACCGGTTCGAGGCCGAGGACCTTGCCTTCTTCGAGCGCGTGCGCTCGCGCTATCTCGAGATTGCCCGCGTCGAACCGCGCTGCGTGCGCATCGACGCGTCGATGCCGCTCGAGGCCGTCGTCGCCGCGACGCTGGCCGCGGCCGGAAGGTTGCTGCCGGCATGAAGCCCGCCGACTGCTTCTGGCTCGAACCGGCGCTGCGGGCCTTGCGGTCCGCGCGGCGTGCCGGACGGCTCGGTCATGCGCTGCTGGTCCACGCCGATCCCGGTTGCGGAGGAGAGCTGCTCGCGACCTGGGCGGCGCAGCTGGTCCTGTGCCGGCGCGACGACGCGCCCTGCGGCCAGTGCGTCGATTGCCTCCACTGCGCGTCCGGACAGCATCCGGACCTGTACCGCGTGCAACCGGGCGGTGACTCGAAGCAGATCCGGGTGGAGGACGTGCGGGATTTCTCGGCGGAACTTGCGCTCACGAGCCACGCTGGTGGTTACCGCGTGGGCATCGTCACGCCTGCCGAGGCACTCAACGCCACGGCGGCAAACGCGCTGCTGAAGACGCTCGAGGAGCCGCCACCCCGCACCCTGATCGTGCTCGTCAGTGCGGCGCCGGCTCGCCTGCCGGCGACCATCCGCAGCCGCTGCATGCGCTTGCGCGTGGCCGCGCCGGGCCGGACTGCCACGCTGGCCTGGCTGGCATCGCAGGGCAGGACGGGGGACGCCGCGACCGCCGCGGACACGCTCGGCGATGCGCCGCTCGTGCTCCTCGAAGCCGACCTGGCCGAAGTGGCGCGCCTGCGCGCCGAGACAGGCAGTGCGCTCGAGGGGGTCGAGACGGGCCGGGTGGATCCGGCGCAAGTCGCGGAACGCTGGTCGCGGGAGGACTATGCGCTGCGCCTCGCGTGCATCGAAGCGTGGCTCGGCGCGCGAATTCGCTTGTCAGCCAACGCGTCAGACGGGAATATAGCCTCGCAATTCGGGCTGCTGGACGAAGTGCGTGGTATGCGCCGTGACATCGACGGCCCGCTCAACAAGTCGGTGGCGCTGGAACGATGGCTGTGGCGGCTCGCGGGCGGCGGTGGCAAGCGGGCGGGTCGATCGCCCGCACAGAAAGGCGGCTGAGGCACGGATGAAGGATCCCAATTCGCGAACCGGCAACAAGCCCGGTCTCCTGACCCTCACGATCAAGGACAAGAGCGCCCTGTACCTCGCGTACATGCCGTTCGTGAAGAACGGTGGCCTGTTCATCCCGACGAACAGCAATTACCGCCTCGGCGACGAGGTGTTCATGCTGCTGAACCTGATGGGCGAGGACGAGA
>CAZRLI010000391.1:0-2102 GCA_964600535.1 uncultured Steroidobacteraceae bacterium
TGTGCGCATCCGAGCCGATGTACACGTTCGCGTGCTTCCAGGCCATCGCGATCATCTCCTCGGTCCAGGGAATGCCCACGTGGATGCCGACGAGCTTGAGCTCCGGGAAATCGCAGGCGATGCCGTCGAGCAGGATCGGCCGCCCGACGCTGCGCATCGGCTGCTCCCTGGCGTAGACCATCGACTGTCCGACCTGCATCTGGATCGGCACGCCGAGCTCGCAGCACTTGGCGTAGAAGGGGTAGTACCTGGCATGGTCGGGCGGCAGGTCGAACCAGTGCGGGTAGAGGTGCGCGCCGATGAAGCCCATGTTCTTCACGGCGTCCTCGAGGGCGCGCACGCCGTTCATGCCTTCGAAGGGATCGAGGCCGGCGAGGCCGTAGAAGCGGCCCGGGTACTTCTCGAGCGCGCGCGCGACCACTTCGTAGGGCAGGTGGAAGGAGCCCGGCAGTCCCTTGCGGCCCGCCTTGGGCGCAAACAGGAACGCCCGCTCGATGCCGGCGTCAGCCATCTGGGCGAGCATCTCCTCGAGCGGCAGGCCCTGCATGCTGGTCTTCGATTTCATCTTGCCGGCGAAGAATTCCTCCTGCCAGCCGGGGCGGAACGAGAGGGCCTCCTGGGTCCAGATGCCGGCCACTATGTCGATCGCCTTGACCGGCGCGCCGCTGACGCTCATTCCACAGGCTCCATTCGATGGGGGGAGCCGATAATCGTAGCAGGGTGGGCCGCTGGCCGCCCCTCGCGCGCGGCGTCGCCACGCCGCTGCCCCGCGCCGCCCGTTGCGCGATCGCGACAGGCCGGCGCCGGGCCGCGCGAACGGCCATTGTCCGGACAATATTGCTTGCGGTCGCGGCCGATTCGCGTGCTAGGATCGGCGCGGTTGTCGAACGGCTGGATGCCTGAGGCATTTCGCCCACATCACCCGCTCGCACCCAGGGGGAATTCCAGCGATGTCCACGCAACGATTGATCGCGGCCGCGGTGGCCGCAGCCATCAGCGGTGCCGCCGCCCACGCGCAGGAGACGGGGGCCCAGCCCGGGCTCGAGGAGGTGGTCGTCACGACCGCCCGGCAGCGTGCCGAGGTGCTGCTCGATGTCCCCGCGACCATCGATGCATTCACGGCCAAGGACATCAAGGCAGCCGGCATCGAGCGCCCGCAGGACTTCATCGCGATGACGCCCGGCCTGTCGCAAGTGCAGACCGCCGAGGTCGGCGACATGCAGGTCAACATCCGCGGCATCAACACGGGCCGCGACACCGAGACCAATTTCGCGCTCGTGATCGACGGCGTGCTGCAGACGAATCCGGCCGCCCTCAACCAGGAACTGAACTCGATCTCGCAGATCGAGGTGCTGAAGGGCCCGCAGGGCGCCGTCTACGGGCGCAATGCGGTGGCCGGCGCGATCATCCTCTCGACGCGCAAGCCGACCGACGAGTTCGAGCTGGATGTCGGTGCCGGCGCCGGCAGTGACGCCAGCTACAAGGCGAATTTCTGGGCCGGCGGTGCGCTGTCCGACGCCGTGAAGGGCAGCCTGTCGGGCTACTACCGCACGACCGACGGCCAGTGGGACAACAAGGTCATCGGCTGCGACGACTGCGTGGACTACTACGAGGAGACCGGTTTCCAGGGACGCCTCATGTTCGAGGCGGGCGGTGGCAAGTACGACCTGAAGGCGAAGTACTCGACGATCGAGGCGGGCGCGATCAATTTCAACGCGGCACTCGCGCTGGCGGACGCCGCCGCTGGCCTCAACGCACCGATCTTCCAGGAAGACCCGAACGGCCACGTGTTCCGGTACATGAACAACGTCAAGCCGGTGAACGAGCAGGAAAACATCAACCTGTCGGTGAAGGGCGAGTGGGGCATCGGTGCGAACACGCTCACCGGCTACGTCGCCTACAACAACCAGGAGAACAACTTCGTCACGGACGGCACGAGCGCCGCGTTCAACCTGTACAGCACCACGGCTTCGTGCATCGCCTCCAACGACGCGCGCATGGCGGACACGCCGTTGCCGGCGCCGTTCTTCTACGCCCCGAGCGGGACCTTCGTGACGAGCTTCCTGCCGCCCTACAGCCCGACGACCTGCGACGGCTACCAG
>CAZRLI010000392.1:0-2100 GCA_964600535.1 uncultured Steroidobacteraceae bacterium
CGATGAACCACCCGCCGAGGGCGAGTCCGGCGCCAACCAGCAATGCCGCGACGATGCGTGCCATGTTTCCAGTCTCCCGAATCACCGTGCCAGTCTGGCACGAAAGAGGTTGCCAGTCCCGACCGGCGTGGACTCGAGGTCATGGCGGCGATTCAATGCCCCGATGCCGCGGGCAGGAATCTCGCTTCGACTTCGGCCAGCATGGTCCTGAAGCGCGGCAGCCCGCGCAGGGCATCGAGGTCGGGATCGGCGCACCACCAGTTGAAGAATTCCTGCGACACGACTTTCGCCAGTGGCGACAGCATGTCGATCGCGGGCTCGAGGTCGCCGACGAGCACGAGGTCGCAGGCGAAGTTGTAGCGCATGTGCTGGTTGTCGGGATCGAGCAGCAGCGCGCGACGCATCCAGTCCCGGGCGCGCTCGCGCTCACCGAGCAGGATGAGCGAAGTCACCAGGTAGCTCATCGCGGAGCCGTTGTCGGGTTCGATGGCGACGATCTTCTCGGTCCGGGCCAGCGTCCGCCGCGCGGCCGCACGCGCGCTCTCGGGCTCCCCGACCGCGGCATAGCTGATCATCAGCATGCCGGCGGAGAGATAGTCGCCCTCCGCCAGCGCAGCGGCCTTCGCAAAGTACGGGATCGCCTCCCGGGTCCGACGGGCGGCGTAGTGCAGGCGTGCCGCCGCGGCGTTCGCTTCGTATGAAGCCGGGTCCAGCCGCAGCGCGAGGTCGATTTCGCGCCCGGCCTCTTCGAAGCGCTTCTGCTGTGTCAGCACGCGGCACATGGCCGCGTGCGCTTCCGCCACGTCCGGATCGAGCGCGAGCGCACGCTCGGCCGCCGCCGTGCCTCCGTCCTCGCTGCGCGCGAAGTCCATCCGCAGCTTCGCTTCCGCGATTGCGAGCATCGCCCAGGCGCGCGCATAAAGCGGGTCGATCTCCACCGCACGCCGGCACAGGCGCGCCATCGCTTCGGTATTGCGCAGGCTGCCGTTGTTGCCGCTCACCATGAACTGGCGCGCCATCAGGTAAAGATCGTAGGCTTCGGGTTTGTCGGTGCCCCGCCCGACGATAGCCTGTTTCTCCTCGGGCAAGAGCGCGATCTTGAGCGCCGCGACGATGGCCTCGGAGATCTCCGTCTGCAGCGCAAAGATGTCGCTCAGGCTCCGGTCGTAGCGGTCCGCCCAGACGGGGCGATCCTGGGCGGCGTCGATGAGCTGCGCCGAGATGCGCAACCGGTCGCCGGCCCGGCGCACGCTCCCTTCGAGGACGTGAGTGACGTTCAGCTGGCGGGCGAGTTGCCGCAGCTTGACCTCCTTGCCTTTGAAGGAGAAGGCGGTATTGCGCGAAGTGACCGCCAGCCCGGAGATCCTGGCGAGATCGGTGATGATGTCTTCGGTCACGCCGTCCGAGAAATAGTCCTGCTCGTGCTCGTTGCCCATGTTCGAGAACGGCAGGATGCACACGGAGAGTCGAGCGGCCGGACGCCCTGGCGCCCTGGCTGCTGGCGCGCTGCGGTGGCCGGATGAGGCCCCTGCGGGCTCGCCCAGGATCGCCTTCAGCGAGCGGATCAGCTTCCGGAACGGCGGGCTCGATGCATCTGCGTTCCAGTCGTCGAAGTCCGTGGTCTCGATCGTTCGCGTGTCAATCGGCAGCTCGGCCCGGTCGAACCGGATCGGCACCAGGACGCCGCGATCGGCACCGATGCGCGCTTCGCTGCGCACCCACCGTGACGCCACGGAGACGGGCGTCCAGACCACGAGCACGGCGTGCGCCGCGTGCAGCTGGGCGGCGATCGTGTCATCGAACTCCTCGCCGGAAGCGATGTCCGCGTCCCACCACACACTCCAACCCTCGGCCTCGATCGCGGCGACGAGGGACGCCACGCGTGCCTTGTCATGACGGGCGTAGGACAGAAAGATGTCGCTCACACAGGCTCTCGGTGCTCGTGGCTCAGCGACGACCGGTCGCACGGGGTTTCGGGCGTGAGTCCCGCGACGCATCCAGGCTGCGGGTTCGGCTTGCCCCGGTCGTATTGGACAGGTAAAGCAGGGGAACCTGCAATCCTGCCCCGCGCGATGCGGGCCCTCCACCCGCTCGTTGCGT
>CAZRLI010000393.1:0-2097 GCA_964600535.1 uncultured Steroidobacteraceae bacterium
TCATCGCGCTCGAGCACCTGAAGGAATCGCTCCGCCGCGCGGACCTCGAGAAGGCCGTGGCCCTGATCCGCGAGGCACCGGCCGTTTACATCATCGGCCTGCGCCGCTCGTTCCCGGTCGCATCCTATCTCGCCTACGCGCTGCGCCACGTCGACGACAAGCGGACTTACCTGCTGGACGGCGTGGCCGGAATGCTGGCCGAACAGAGCAGCATGGTGCGCGCCAGGGACCTGCTGGTTGCCATCAGCTTCCGGCCGTACGCGCAGGAGACGGCGGAAATCACCGAGCAGGCGCGTGCCCGCGGCGCCCGTGTCCTCGCGATCAGCGACACGCGGCTGTCGCCCATCGCACGGGACGCGGACGTGGTGTTCGAGACCAAGGACGCTGAAGTGCGCCAGTTCCGCTCGCTGACGGCCTCGCTGTGCCTCGCGCAGACGCTCGTCATCAGCTACGCGTTCCAGGTGGAGCGCGGCAGCCACAAGGGCAAATGAGCATGAAACACGGGTTCGCGCTGTTCGGCGCCGGCCGCATCGGACAGATCCACGCACGCAACCTCGCCTCGCATGCGGACACGCGCCTGCTGCATGTGGTCGATATCGCCAGCGACGCCGCGCAGCGGCTCGCGACGCAATATGGCGCGCAGGTCAGCGACACGGTCGCGGCGCTCGCGGACCCGGCGGTGCACGCAATCCTGGTGGCGAGTTCCACCGACACGCACGCCGACCTGATCCAGGCCGGCGCGCGCGCCGGCAAGGCGATCTTCTGCGAGAAGCCGCTCGACCTCGACATCGTGCGCGCGCAGCAAAGCCTCGCCGGCGTCGCGCAGGCAAACGTGCTGCTGGCACTCGGTTTCAAT
The DNA here is from genome assembly GCA_964600535.1 of uncultured Steroidobacteraceae bacterium. Classification (GTDB taxonomy): domain Bacteria; phylum Pseudomonadota; class Gammaproteobacteria; order Steroidobacterales; family Steroidobacteraceae; genus CADEFQ01. The sequence goes on from CAZRLI010000393.1 coordinate 857, forward strand.
CGGCGCTACGACCCGGCCTTTCGCCGCCTGCACCGCGAAATCGGCGCCGGCCGGGCCGGCAATGTCGAAGTTGTCAGCATCACGAGCCGCGATCCGTCGCCGCCACCGCCGGCCTATGTCGCGCGCTCCGGCGGGCTGTTTCGCGACATGATGATCCACGACCTCGACATGGCGCGCTGGTTGCTCGGCGAGGAGCCGGCCACCGTGTTCGCGCGCGGCAGCGCGCTCGTCGACCCGGCGATCGGCGCCGCGGGCGACATCGACACCGCGGTCGTCGTGCTCGAGACGGCCGGTGGCCGGCTTTGCCAGATCACCAACAGCCGCCGCTGCGCCTACGGCTACGACCAGCGCATCGAGGTATTCGGCTCCAGGGGCCTGCTGCGCGCCGACAACGTACCTGCCACCACCGTCGAGGTCGCCGGTGCGGAGGGCTTCACGCGCGAGCCCGCGCTGCCCTTCTTCCTCGAGCGGTATGCGGCGGCCTACCGCGACGAACTCGACGAGTTCCTGCGGGCATTGCGCGGCGAGCCCGCCCAGCTCGCAACCGGCGAGGACGGTCGCCGGGCACTGCTGCTCGCGAACGCGGCGCAGGAATCGCTCGAATCCGGGGCCCCGGTGCGCATATAGAACAATTTTTTCATGACTTGCTTTCCTTGAAATCCTGATTCCATTTCGCTATCGTCGTACTTCCATCGGCGACGGCCCCGGCACCCATGTCCCGCGTCAGGTTCGGATTGATCGGCACCGGCTTCATCGGCCGTACCCACGCCATCGCACTCAACGCCGCGGGCGCGGTGTTCGGGGAGCGATTCGCACCGGTCTGCGAGCTGCTCGCCGACCACACCGAAGAAGCCGCGCAACGCGGTGCGCGGGCGCTCGGCTTCGCGCGCAGCACCGGCGACTGGCGCCAGCTCATTGCCGACCCGGCGATCGACGTCGTCGACATCTGCACGCCAAACTACCTGCATCGCGACATGGCGCTCGCCGCGATCGGCGCCGGCAAGCACGTGTACTGCGAGAAGCCGCTCGCCAATACGGCGCGCGAGGCGCGGGAAATCGCCGCCGCGGCCGATGCGGCCGGCGTGCGCCACCTCATCGGCTTCAACTACATCTGCAACCCGCTGCTGCAAGTGGCCCGCGAAATGATCGCTGCGGGCGAGCTCGGCGAGGTGTATGCGTTTCGCGGCGCCTATCACGAGGACTACATGGGCGATCCCGGGGTGCCCTGGAGCTGGCGCTGC
>CAZRLI010000394.1:0-2094 GCA_964600535.1 uncultured Steroidobacteraceae bacterium
ATCGCGACGCGGCGCCCCTCGCGCGCGAGGCGCACACCGAAACCGGCCAGCATGCGCTCGGTGTGGTCGCGGGTCGGCGCCGGCTCCGTGACCCGCGTGACACCTGCGGCCGCGAGACCGGCGAGCAGGATCGCCGACTTCACCTGCGCGCTGGGCACCGGCAGGTCGTAGTCGATCGCCGAGAGTGCCCGCCCGCCCGCCATCCGCACCGGCGGCCTGCCCTGCGACGTCTCGATGGCGGCACCCATCGCGCGCAGCGGCTTCGCCACGCGCTCCATCGGCCGCTGCATCAGCGAGGCATCGCCGACCAGCGTGGAGTCGAAGGCCTGGCCTGCAAGCAGCCCCATGAACAGCCGCATGGCGGTCCCCGAATTGCCCATGTCGAGCACCTGTCCCGGCGCGGCCAGGCCGCGCGCACCCGCGCCGTGCACGGTGAGCCGCGTCGTCGAATGCTGCTCGACGGTCACGCCCATCGCGCGCAGCGCGGCGAGGGTCGCGTGGCAGTCCTCGCTCGGCAGGAAACCGTGGACCTCGGTACGCCCCGTCGCGATGCCCCCGAGCATCAATGCCCGATGGGAGATCGACTTGTCGCCCGGTACCGTGATTTCGCCGCCGACGCGCGCCGCCGGCTCGAGCAGGTAGCGCGCCGCCGGTCCGCTCAAGGCGGCGCGTCCCCGGGCCAGGCGTCGATGGCTGACAGCAGGCGCGTGTTCTCCTCGGCGCGCCCGACGGTGATGCGCAGGTACTGCGCGAGGCCATAGTTGCCGACCGGCCGCACGATCAGGCCCCGGCGCAACAGGTGCTCGTTGAGCGCGGCGGCGCGCGCGGCGCTGCCGATGTCCACCAGCACGAAGTTGCCCGCCGAAGGCAGCACGGTGAGGCCGCGCGCCGCGAGCTCGCGCGCGAGTCGCGGGCGCTCCGCGGCGACGAGTGCGACCGAGCGCGCGATGTGCGCCCGGTCGGCGAGCCCCGCGCGCGCGCCCTCGAGCGCCAATGAGTTCACGTTGAAGGGCTGGCGGATGCGGTTGAGCACGTCGGCGACGTCCGGATGGCTCGCCGCGAAGCCGACCCGCAGCGCCGCGAGCCCGTAGGCCTTCGAGAAGGTACGCACGACGACGAGGTTCGGGTAGCGCGCGAGCCACGCGAGGCCGTCGCCGCAGCCCGCCTCGGCCGCGTACTCGAAGTAGGCCTCATCGAGCACGACGATCGCGGTCGGCGGCACGCGCGCGATGAATGCCTCGAGCGCGCCGGCCTTCACCCAGGTGCCGGTCGGGTTGTTGGGGTTGGCGACGAACACCAGCCGCGTGTCGGCAGTGACTGCCGCGAGCATCGCGTCGAGGTCGTGGCCGAGCGGCATCGTCGCGTGCGATGCCGGCAACGCCGGCACGACGCTGGCCCGCGCGCCGGTCGCCTGCACCGCGAGCGGATACACGGCGAAGCAATACTGCGAGTACACCGCGTGCGAGCCCGCCGTCAGGAAGGCCTCCGCGAGCAGCACCAGGACATCGTTCGAGCCGTTGCCCAGCGTCAGCTGCGCGGGCGCGAGGCCGTAGCGCGCGGCGAGCGCGAGCTTGAGCGCATGGCCGCTGCCGTCCGGATAGACGCCCGCCTCGGCGAGCGCGGCCTGCATCGCCGCCAGCGCCGCCGGGCTCGCACCGAGCGGATTCTCGTTCGAGGCCAGCTTGACGATGTCGGTCAGGCCGAGCTCGCGCGCCAGTTCGCTGACCGGCTTGCCGGGCGTGTACGGCGCGATGCGCCGCACGCTCTCGCTCGCAAGCAGTGCCGGGCGTGGCGTATTCACTGGATCGCGCGCGGGTAGGCGCCGAGCACGCGAAAGAGCGACGCACGCTTCTTCAGGCTGGCAAGCGCCTTGGCGATGCGCGGGTCGGCGGCATGGCCCTCGATGTCGAGGAAGAACACATAGTCCCACTTGCGCTTGCCGGATGGCCGCGACTCGATGCGGGTGACGTTGATGCCGTGTTGCGCGAGCGGCTCGAGCAGGCGATAGAGCGTGCCGGGGGAATCGGTGTGGCTGCCGGAGACATACAGGCTCGTGCGATCGACCCCGCTCGGCGCAAAGAGCTTGCGGCCGAT
>CAZRLI010000395.1:0-2093 GCA_964600535.1 uncultured Steroidobacteraceae bacterium
CGAGGCCCGCGATCAGGTTCAGGAGCGTCGACTTGCCGACGCCCGACTCGCCCATGATCGCGATGTATTCACCGGTGCGCAGCGTGAGGTCGATGCCGCTGAACACCGGCGCGCGATCCGCCCGAAAGCGCTTCGCGAGCCCCTTGACCTCGAGTATCGCGGGATCCGGGTGAGTGTCCACGCCACGAGTCTAGTGGCGGCGCGCCTCAGTGGAAATTCCGCGTCCGCAGCCGCAGTGCGCCGATCCACGCGCTGCGGTCGATCAGCCGGTGCGCCACCACATGCAGCACCGCCCCCTGCCGCTGCAGCTTCCCGTGCACCTCCAGCAGGCGCGCTTCGACCAGCGGCCGATGCTGGGCGTCCCCCACCCGCCGCCACACGACGAGGTTGGCGTGCCCGGTTTCATCCTCGATCGTGACGAAGGTGACCCCGCCCGCGGTGCCCGGCCGCTGTCGCGCCAGCACGAGGCCCGCCACGCGCACCTGGCGGCCGTCCTCGAGCTGCGGCAGCTCGCGCAGCGGCAAGAGGCCCGCGCGCGCAAGGCGACTGCGCAGCAGCGCGAGCGGATGCCGGCGCAGCGTAAGGCCGGTCGTGCGGTAGTCCGCCACGATGTCCTGGCCTTCCGTCGGCGCCGCGAGCAGCGGCGTGCCCTCGTCGATCCCGGCTCGCGGCGCGGTCGGCAGCGGCCGCTCGCTGCCGGCCACTTCCCAGAACGCGACATGACGATGCCCCGCAAGGCCCGCGAGCGCATCCGCCGCTGCCAGCGCCTCGAGGTCGCGCCGATCGAGCGCCGCGCGCCCGGCGAGATCCTGCACATCGAGGAACGGTCGCCGCGCGCGCGCCTCGACGAGCCGCCGCGCCGCCGCTTCACCGAAGCCGGAGACCATGCGCAGCCCGAGCCGCAGCGCGCGGTCCTCCCCGAGCGTGCACTCCCAGTCACTGTCAGCCACCGTTGCCGGCCGTACCTCGACGCCATGCTCGCGCGCGTCGCGTACCAGCTGCGCGGGCGCGTAAAATCCCATCGGCTGGCTGTTGAGCAGCGCGCAGGTGAACGCCGCGGGTTCGTGGTGCTTGAGCCAGGCCGAGATGTAGACGAGCAACGCGAAGCTCGCCGCGTGCGACTCCGGAAAACCGTACTCGCCGAAACCCTTGATCTGCTCGAAGATCTGCTCGGCGAACTCGCCGCTGTAGCCGCGCGCGAGCAGGCCGCCGGTCAGCTTGTCGTGGAAGTGCCCGAGCCCGCCATGGCGCTTCCACGCCGCCATCGAGCGGCGCAGCTGGTCCGCCTCCCCCGGCGTGAAGCCCGCCGCCTTGATCGCGAGCTGCATGACCTGTTCCTGGAAGAGCGGCACGCCGAGCGTGCGTTCGAGCACTTCCTGCGCCTCGGGACCGGGGTAAACGACGGGATCGGCGCCCTCGCGCCGCCGCAGGTAAGGGTGCACCATGCCGCCCTGGATCGGGCCCGGCCGCACGATCGCGACCTGGATCACGAGGTCGTAGTAGCTACGGGGCTTCAGGCGCGGCAGCATCGACATCTGCGCGCGCGACTCGACCTGGAACACGCCGATCGTGTCGGCGCGGCACAGCATGTCGTACACCGCCGGGTCGTCCTGCGGCACATCCGCGAGGCCGAACGGCCGCCCGCGCAATCGCGAGATCGCGGCGAGCGCACGCCGGATCGCCGCCAGCATGCCGAGGCCCAGCACGTCGACCTTCAGGAGATGCAGCGCATCGAGGTCGTCCTTGTCCCACTCGATCACGGTGCGATCCGCCATCGACGCATTCTCGATCGGCACCAGCTCCTCGAGCGGCCCCTCGGAGATCACGAAGCCGCCGACATGCTGCGAGAGGTGGCGCGGAAAGCCGAGCAGTTCCTGCGCGAGATCCGCCAGCCCCGACGCCGCATCCCATGGCTGCGCCCCCGTGGCCATGCGCCCGATCGCCGCGGGGTCGATCCCGAGCGCCTTGCCGAGATCGCGCAGCGCGCTGCGCCGGTGATAGGTGATCACGGTGGCGGTGAGCGCCGTGCGCTCCCGGCCGTACTTGCGGTAGAGGTACTGGATCACCTCCTCGCGCCGCTCGTGCTCGAAATC
>CAZRLI010000396.1:0-2084 GCA_964600535.1 uncultured Steroidobacteraceae bacterium
TGGGCGTGAACGGCCTGAGGCCGGTCGCGGAGGTGCAGTTCGCGGACTACATCTACCCGGGATACGACCAGATCGTCAGCGAGCTCGCCCGCTTGCGCTATCGCAGCGCCGGGGATTTCTACGCGCCGGTGACCATCCGCACGCCCTGCGGGGGCGGCATCCGCGGGGGCCAGACCCATTCGCAGAGCCCCGAGGCGATCTTCGCGCACGTCTGTGGCGTGAAGGTCGTGATGCCGTCGAACCCGTACGACGCCAAGGGGCTGCTGATCTCGGCGATCGAGGACGACGACCCGGTGATTTTCCTGGAGCCGAAGCGGCTCTACAACGGCCCGTTCGATGGCGACCCCGACAAGCCGGCGGTGCCCTGGAGCGCACACCCGAGCGGCGAAGTGCCCGAGGGGCACTACCGGGTGCCGATCAGCAAGGCGCAGGTCGTGCGCGAGGGCCGGGAGATCACCATCATCGCCTACGGCACCATGGTGCACGTGGCGGAAGCGGCGGCGCGCTCGCGCGGCATCGACGCCGAAGTCATCGACGTGCGCACCATCGCGCCGCTCGACACCGAGACGCTCTGCGATTCCGTGCGGCGCACCGGACGCTGCCTCATCGTGCACGAGGCGACACGCTTCAGCGGCTTCGGCGCCGAGATCTCCGCGACGATCCAGGAGCAGTGCTTCTGGCACCTGCAGGCGCCGATCGGGCGCGTCGGTGGCTGGGACACCCCGTATCCGCATGCCTTCGAATGGGAGTATTTTCCCGGCCAGAAGCGCGTGGCGATGGCACTGGACGCCATCATGTCGGCAAACTGATCGCACGGGGGCGGGATGGCGACTTACGTATTCAAGATGCCGGATCTCGGTGAAGGCACGGTGTCCGCCGAGATGATGCAGTGGCACGTCAAGGCGGGCGACGTGGTGCGCGAGGACCAGGTCATCGCCGACGTCATGACCGACAAGGCGGCGATCGAGATCCCGGCCCCGGTTGCCGGACGCGTGCTGCGCACCCAGGGCGAGCCGGGCGACATGATTGCGGTCGGCTCGGAACTGATCACCTTCGAGACCGACGCCGAGGCACCGGCCGCCGCACCGGCACCGGTGCCGGCGTCGGCACCGGGCAGCGCACCGGCCGCCGAAGCCATGGCCGCGCCGCGCGCGGCGGCCGGCGGCGCGACCGCGGCACCCGCCGGTACCGGGCGTGTCATGGCCTCGCCCGCCACGCGGCGGCGCGCGAAGGAGGCGGGCATCGACCTGCAGGCCGTCGCGGGTTCCGGTCCCGGCGGGCGGGTGACTCGTGCCGATTTCGAGGCGGCCGCGGCCGCGGGCGCGCCGCCCGCGGGCGGGGGGCGCGCGGCGGCGGTGGGCGTTGCCGGCGCCGCCGCGCTGCGCCGCGAGGGCACGACGGAAGTCAGGATCATCGGCCTGCGGCGCGTGATCGCGCAGCGCATGAGCGAGGCGAAGCGCAACATTCCGCACTTCGCCTATGTCGAGGAAGTCGACGTCACCGAACTCGAGGCGCTGCGCGTGCACCTGAATGCAGGCGCGCCCGACGGCACGCCCTCGCTTACCCTGTTGCCGTTCCTGGGCCTCGCGCTGGCGCGCGTGCTGCCGGCCTTTCCACAGTGCAATGCCCTGCATGATGCCGAGCGCAACGTCGTCGTGCAGCATGCGGGCCTGCACCTGGGCATCGCGACGCAGACGCCGGACGGGCTCAAGGTGCCGGTCGTGCGGCACGCTGAGGCGCTGACGCTGCGCGGACTTTCAGCGGCGATCCGCGATGTCACGGACCGCGCCCGCCGCAACAAGTCGCCGCGCGAGGAACTGTCGGGCTCGACGCTCACCATCACGAGCCTCGGCAAGCTCGGTGGCATCGCCTCCACCCCCGTGATCAATGCGCCGGAAGTGGCGATCATCGGCGTGAACAAGGCGGTCGAGCGCCCGGTCGTGTTCGGCGGTGCCGTCACGATCCGGCGTATGATGAATCTTTCCTCGTCGTTCGATCACCGCTTCGTGGACGGCTTCGATGCCGCCTCCATGATCCAGGCGCTCAAGGCCCTGCTCGAGCACCCGGCGACGATTTTCATGCAC
>CAZRLI010000397.1:0-2073 GCA_964600535.1 uncultured Steroidobacteraceae bacterium
AGCAGCTCGTTCAGCAGGCTCACGTCCATCACCGTGCGGTAGTAGCGCTGCATGAGCTGCTCGACCGCGAGCGTGTAGGAGGCGTCCTCGTAGCCGAAGCCCTGCGCGAGGCGGATCTGGTGGTCGAAGAGCAGGCGATCCTCGCGCCGGCCGGTCAGCAGGTGCAGCCCGCAACGCACCTTCCACAGGAAGGCCTGCGCCTGCTTCAGCTTGCGCAGCTCGGAGGGCGCGAGGAAGCCGTGCGTCACGAGCTCGTCGAGGGTCGCCGCGCCGAAATGGCGCTTGGCGACCCAGGCGATCGTCTGGATGTCGCGCAGGCCCCCGGGGCCGGTCTTGACGTTCGGCTCGAGGTTGTAGGCCGTGTCGTTCGCCTTGAAATGCCGCGCGTTCTGCTCGCGAACCTTTGCCTCGAAGAACTCGCGCACCGGCCAGAGGTGCTGCGGGCCGAGCGCCTCGCGCATGCGGTCGACGAGCGCGGCGTCGCCCGCGACCCGCCGTGCCTCGACCAGCGTCGTCATGACCGACACATCGGCCGCGCATTCGCTCACGCACTCGGGGATGCTGCGCACGCTGTGGCCGATCTCGAGGCCGATGTCCCAGAGGAACGCGAGCAGTCGTTCGACCGGCCCGCGGTCCGCGGCGGTGAGCGGCGCGGGCGTGAGCACCAGCACGTCGATGTCCGAGCAGGGATGGAGCTCGCCGCGACCGTAGCCGCCGACAGCGACCAGCGCCCAGCGATCGGCCGCTGTCCCGAGGTGGGCCCGCCAGGCGGCCTGCAGCACGACGTCGATGAGGCGGGCGCGCGCATGCACGATGGCCTCGACGGGTTCCTCGGCCTGGAAGCGCGCCGCGAGCTCGGCGTGCGCTTCGCGCAACGAGTCGCGATAAAGGGGCGCGGCGAGGCTGTCGGCGGCCAGGCGCTGCGGCAGGCGCTCGAGCAAGGGCCAGGGCAGCGGGGGCGTGTCCGGGTGCGGGCCTACGTCCTCGTGCGTGCCGGCGAAGGGCATCAACTGCGCCTCAATGTCGGTCCGCGGCCCCGAGCGTAAGCACTTCGACGCCGCTGGCCGTGACCAGCACCGTGTGTTCCCACTGTGCCGAAAGCGAATGATCCTTCGTCACGACGGTCCAGCCGTCCTTCAGGACCGCGACATGCCGCTTGCCCGCATTCACCATCGGCTCGATGGTGAAGGTCATGCCGGGCTTCAGCTCGAGCCCGGTCCCGGCAGTGCCGTAGTGCAGCACCTGCGGGTCTTCGTGGTAGATGCGGCCGATGCCGTGGCCACAGTATTCGCGCACCACCGAGAAATTGTGTTCCTCGACGGAGGACTGGATCGCATGGCCGATGTCACCGAGCCGCGCGCCGGGACACACCGCGCGGATGCCCTGCCACATCGCCTCGAAGCAGGTGTCGGTGAGGCGCTGCGCCTGGATGCCGGGCTTGCCGACGAAGTACATGCGGCTCGTGTCACCGTGGAAACCGTCGCGGATCACGGTGACGTCGATATTGACGATGTCGCCGGACTTCAGCCGCTTGTCGTTCGGGATGCCGTGGCATACGACATGGTTGACCGACGTGCAGATCGTCTTCGGGAAACCGCGGTAATTGAGGTTGGCGGGTATGGTGCGCTGCACACCGACGATGTAATCGTGGCAGATGCGATCGAGCTCGTCGGTCGTCACGCCGGCCTGCACGTGCTCCCCGATCATGTCGAGGACTTCGCCGGCGAGGCGGCCGGCCGTGCGCATTTTCTCCTGTTCCTGCGGGGACTTGATCGATACGGGCATCAGCGGGGGAGTGGCGGCGTAAGGCGTTGTTTTCGCGGGAAACGCATGGTATAAAGCGCGGCCTTTTTTGGCAACGCAATCCACACGCGCAGCCAGTTCACTTCCGGTTGGGTGTTTCCGCGGGCCCCGTGCACGCGGAAATGGCCGGAAGGGCGGCGCGGAGGCTTAACCCGACAGGAGTTTTTATGTCCGGCGTGTCCATGAGACAGATGCTGGAAGCGGGCGTCCATTTCGGACACCAGACCCGCTTCTGGAACCCGAAGATGGCCCCCTTCATCTTCGGCGAGC
>CAZRLI010000398.1:0-2047 GCA_964600535.1 uncultured Steroidobacteraceae bacterium
TCGCCCCGACCCGCCAGGTGTCGGCGGGCCAGAAGCGCGACGAATCGGGCGTCAGGGCCTCGTCGATGAGGTGGATGCGCCCGTCATCGTCGAGGCCGAACTCGAATTTCGTGTCGGCGATGATCAGGCCGCGCGCGGCTGCGTGTTCCGAAGCGAAGGCATACAGCGCGATCGACAGGTCGCGCACGCGCGCGGCAATGTCGGCACCGACCAGCCCCGCCGCCTCGTCGAACGAGATGTTGATGTCGTGCGCGCCCGACTCCGCCTTGGTCGCCGGGGTGAATATCGGCGCCGGCAACTTCGCCGCGAGCTGCAGGCCCGCCGGCAGCGCGATGCCGCAGACCGTCCCGGACCGGACGTAGTCCTTCCAGCCCGAGCCGATCAGGTAGCCACGCACCACGGCCTCGATGGGCAGCGCACGCAGCCGCCGCACGATGACGGCGCGGCCCTCCACGAGCGCGAGGTCTTCCGGATCGGTGACTACCTCGCGAACCGCGCGGTGGGTCAGGTGGTTCGGCACGATGTGCGTGCTGCGCGCGAACCAGTAGTTCGCGATTTCGTTCAGTACGTGGCCCTTCCACGGGATCGGGTCGGGCAGTATCACGTCGAAGGCCGACAGCCGGTCGGTGGTGACGATCAGCATGCTGCTGCCGTCGAGCGCGTAGATGTCGCGGACCTTGCCGCTGTGGGTCTTGGTGAGGCCCTTCAGGGCGGTCGTGTGGACGGTCGGCGGTGTCATGGGATCGGGCCCGGGCGCGCAGGGCCGGGCATCTTGACGTCCCGTGCGCGGCGCGGTCAAGGATCGTGTAACTTTGCGTGCTCCATGGCGACACAATGGACGGGCAAGCTGATCGGGGGCCTGATCGGGCTCTTCACGCTCGGCCCGTTCGGCGCCGCGCTCGGCGCGGTACTGGGTCATCAGTACGACCAGGGCGCCGCGACGGCCGGCGCCGATGCCGGGCGCGGTTTCGGCGCGCACTTCTTCACCGCGACCTTCGAGGTCATGGGCCACATCGCCAAGGCCGATGGCCGCGTCTCGGAACGCGAGATCGCGGCGGCGCGTTCCGTGATGGCGGCCTTGCGGCTCGACCAGGCGAGCGTGCAGGCGGCGATCGCCTGCTTCCAGCGCGGCAAGCAGCCGGGCTTCGACTTTGGACGCGCAGTCCAGGCGCTGCGCCGCGCCTGCATGGGCCGGCCCGACCTGCTGCGCATCTTCTTCGAGATCCAGGTGCGCGCGGCGCTCGACGGCACCGACCTCGCGCCGCCGACGCGCGGCCACGTGCAGCGCCTCGCGCAAATGCTCGGCGTCACGGCGCTGGAGTTCGCGCGCATCGAGGCCGCACTGCGCTCGGGCGGCCGGCCCGGGGCGCGCCCGGCCCCGGCGCCCGGCCTCTCGCTCGACGAGGCCTATGCCGTGCTGGAGGTGACCGCCGACGCGAGCGATGCCGAGGTCACCCGGGCCTACCGCAGGCAGCTCTCGCGCCATCACCCGGACAAGCTCAAGGCGAACGGACTGCCTGACTCGATGATCGAGCACGCGAAGCAGCGCACCCAGCAGATCATCGTCGCGTGGGAGCGGGTGCGGGAGGCGCGCGGCATCCGGAGTTAGGTACACTTGCCGCATGCGCCAGACGCCCTGGATCGCGCCCTCGATACTCTCGGCTGATTTCGCCCGGCTCGGCGCGGAGGTGCAGGCCGTGCTCGCCGCCGGCGCCGATATCGTCCATTTCGATGTCATGGACAACCACTATGTGCCGAACCTGACGATTGGCCCGCTCGTCTGCGAGGCACTGCGCAGGCACGGCATCGGCGCGCCGATCGACGTGCACCTGATGGTGCGGCCGGTCGATCGCATCGTGCCCGATTTCGCCAGGGCGGGCGCCACCTACATCAGCTTCCACCCCGAGGCGAGCGAGCATGTCGATCGCACGATCGCGCTGATCCGGGAATGCGGTGCGAAGCCGGGACTCGTGCTGAACCCCGCGACGCCGCTCGACTGGCTCGACTACACGCTCGAGAAACTCGATCTCGTGCTGCTGATGTCGGT
>CAZRLI010000399.1:0-2045 GCA_964600535.1 uncultured Steroidobacteraceae bacterium
CCGGTCGCGGTCGAGCCGGTGAAGGCGATCGCGCCGACATCCATCGCGAGCGCCAGTGCCTTGCCGGCGGTGTGGCCGAAGCCGGGCACGACGTTGAACACGCCTGGCGGCAGGCCCGCCTCGACCGCCAGCTGCGCGACCCGGATCGCGGTGAGCGGTGATTTTTCCGACGGCTTCAGCACGAGCGAATTGCCGGCCGCCAGCACCGGGCCGATCTTCCACGCCGCCATCACCAGCGGGAAGTTCCACGGTACGATCGCCCCGACGACGCCGACGGGCTCGCGCGTCACCAGCGCCAGCGCCTCGGGGCCGGTGGGCGCGACCTCGTCATAGATCTTGTCGACGGCCTCCGCGTACCACTGGATGGCGCGCGCCGCGGCCGGGATGTCGACTTTCAGGCTGTCGGAGATCGGTTTGCCCATGTCGAGCGTCTCGAGGAGCGCGAGCTCCTCGCGGTGCGCGAGGATCGACTGCGCGAAGGCGCCGAGCACCTTCTTGCGGTGCGCGGGCCGGGTGCGCGACCACACGCCCTGCTCGAAGGCCGCCCTGGCCGCCGCGACCGCGCGCTCGACGTCGGGCGCATCGCCCGCCGCGACGCGCCCGAAGACCTTGCCGGTCGCGGGGTTGACGTTGTCGAACTGTGCGCCGGAGAGCGCATCGACATACTCGCCGCCGATGAATGCGCGCGTCTGCGGTGATAGTAGTGCGGCACGTTCGTGCCAGCCCGGGATGTTGGCGGACATGCAAGCCTCGTCGGTGTCAGAAGGTCGGGGGTGCGCTCGCGCTGATGATCTCACAGGGCTCGCGCCCGACGTTGCGGAAGCGGTGCGGGATGGTGCTCGAGAAATAGTAGGCCTCGCCGGGCCCGAGCACGCGCGTGGTGCCACCGACGGTGAGCTCGATGCGGCCGCGGACCACGACGCCGCCCTCCTCGCCGCGGTGCGACAGCGCATCGTCGCCGGTCGCGGCGCCCGGCGCGTAGCGCTCGCGCAGGATCGTGAGCTGGCGCGCCGGCCGTTGCGCGGCGACGAGCCGCAGCGACACTTCGTCGGAACCGATTTCGACCAGCTCGTCGTCGCCGTAGAAGATCTGCGGCGCCTCGTCGACGTTGATCGTGAAGAACTCCGCCAGCGACATCGGCACGCCATCGAGCACTTTCTTCAGTGAGCCGACCGAGGGACTCACGCGGTTCTGCTCGATCAGCGAAATGAGCCCGTTGGTCACGCCGGCGCGGCGCGCGAGCTCGCGCTGCGAAAGGCCGTAGATCAGCCGTACCCGGCGAAGGCGCGCGCCGACGTCGATGCTCATGGAGGTGGCCTGTTTAGTATCATGGACGAAACCAGCCAAATTTCGGCCCAACTCGCTACGCCTGTCAACTTTCCTTATCATGCGGACCATGACAACCGATGCCGGCCGGAACCTCGATGCCCTGTGGATGCCGTTTACGGCCAACCGCCAGTTCAAGCAGGCACCGCGCCTGCTGGCGCGCGCGCGCGGCATGGAGTACTTCACGCCGGAAGGTCGCCGCATCCTCGACGGCGCGGCCGGCCTCTGGTGCGTGAACGCGGGCCACGGGCGCAGCGAGATCACCGCCGCGGTCACCCGCCAGCTCGAGACCCTGGACTACGCGCCGACATTCCAGATGGGCCACGGGCCCGCATTCGAGCTCGCGACGGAACTCGCGGCACTCTGCCCGCCGGGCCTGAATCGCGTGTTCTTCACGAATTCAGGATCGGAGGCCGTCGATACGGCGCTCAAGATCGCCATCGCCTACCACCGCGCGCGGGGCGACGCCTCGCGGACGCGACTGATCGGCCGCGAACGCGCCTACCACGGCGTCGGCTTCGGCGGCATCTCCGTGGGCGGCATCGTGGCCAATCGCAAGGCCTGGTCGGCGAGCATGCTGCCCGGGGTCGATCACCTGCGGCACACGCACGACCTGGCGCGCAATGCCTTTTCGCACGGGCAGCCCTCGCACGGTGCCGATCTCGCCGACGACCTCGAGCGCCTGGTCGCGCTGCACGACGCATCGACCATTGCCGCGG
>CAZRLI010000400.1:0-2037 GCA_964600535.1 uncultured Steroidobacteraceae bacterium
CCGACATGCGCCTGCCGGACGGCGACGGCCTCGACCTCGTCGCCTGGATCCAGGAGAACAAGGCGCTGGTGCCGGTGGCGGTGATCTCGGCCCATGGCAACGTCGAATCCGCGGTGCGCGCGCTCAAGCTTGGCGCATTCGATTTCGTCTCGAAACCGCTCGACCTCGGCGTGCTGCGCAAGCTCGTCGCGAGCGCCATCAAGCTCGGCGAGCAGGGCGGCGACACGACGGTGCGCGGCCCGCGCCTCATCGGCCACTCGCAGGTCATGGAAGCGCTGCGCCAGCTGATCGCGCGCGTCGCCCGCAGCCAGGCCCCCGTGCACATCTCGGGCGAGTCGGGTACCGGCAAGGAGCTGGTCGCGCGGCTGATCCACGATTCGGGGTCGCGCGCCGAGGGGCCCTTCGTGCCGGTCAACTGCGGCGCGATCCCGACCGAGCTGATGGAGAGCGAGCTCTTCGGCTACAAGCGCGGCAGCTTCACGGGCGCGGTGAACGACAGCAAGGGGCTGATCCAGTCCGCCGAGGGTGGCACGCTGTTCCTCGACGAAGTGGCCGACCTGCCGCTGCACATGCAGGTGAAGCTGCTGCGCGTGATCCAGGAGAAGACCGTGCGCCCGATCGGCGAGGCGCGCGAGGTGCCGGTGGATGTACGCATCCTGTCCGCCACCCACAGGAACCTCGCGGCCCTGGTTCGCGAAGGACGCTTTCGCGAAGACCTCTACTACCGCATCAACGTGATCGAGATGCGGGTGCCGTCGCTGCGCGAGCGCGCCGAGGACATCCCGGACCTCGCGGAAGCCATCGTGCGGCGGCTGTCGCGCCGCATGGGTGTCGAGGCACCGGATATCAGCGCCGGGGCGCTGGCGGCGCTCGCGGGGCACGCGTTTCCCGGCAACGTTCGCGAGCTCGAGAATGTGCTCGAGCGCGCGCTCACGCTGTGCGTGACCGACACCATCGAGGCCAACGACATCCAGCTGCGCACGCCGATGCCCGCCGCATCGCCCGCAGCTGCCGACGGCGCCGCGGGCAGCGGCGGCCCCACGCCCCTGCCGGGCAGCGGCGCGCTCGGCGACCAGCTCGACAGCATCGAGCGCGACGCGATCGTCAAGGCGCTGGAACAGACCCGCTACAACAAGACCGCCGCCGCGAAGCTCCTCGGGATGAGCTTTCGCGCGCTGCGCTACCGGATCAAGAAGCTCGGGATCGAGTGACTGCGCGCCCCGGCCGCGTGACGCGTTGTGTCAGCTTGTGACGCGAAGCGCAGGGCTGCGTCGCACCCGGGTGACACGGCGCACGAAACATAACCCTGTCGCGACGGCGCGAACTCCCGGCACATCAGCAAGTTAGAAGCGCATCACATTGCTGGCACGGCCGTTGCTTCATGATTTCCCCGCAGGCGAAACGCGCCGCGAATTTCAGTATCGACCCGAAATCTTCGACCTCAAGGAGTTTTGTCAATGAAGACCATCCAGAAGGGTTTCACCCTCATCGAGCTGATGATCGTCGTCGCGATCATCGGCATCCTCGCCGCGATCGCGATCCCGGCGTACCAGGACTACACGATCCGCTCGCAGGTGACTGAAGGCCTGAACCTGGCCGGCGCCGTCAAGGCGGAAGTGGCCGAGTTCTACGCCCAGAACGGCTCCTGGCCGACGGGCATGGGTCCTGGCGCTGGTACGCTGGGCCATACGGCGACGGAAATTCCGAGCGGCAAGTACGTCAGCAGCGTCACCCTGCTGAACCCGGGCACGATCCGCATCACGTACTCGAACGGCGGCGGCTTCCAGGCCAACGCCAACCTGAACGGCCTCGTGCTCGACCTTCGCCCTTCGCTCAGCGGTGCGGCGGCGACGGGCAACAACGACGTGGTCTGGGTCTGCGGCAACAACGCCGGCCCGACGGCTGTGCACCAGCCCGCCACTCCGGCTGCTGCGGCCGCAACGACGGTGCCGAACAAGTACCTGCCGGCAAGCTGCCGTCCGTAATCCATCCCGGATTACTGCAGGTACGCAGTACAGAAGCCCATCTCCGGAGGGG
>CAZRLI010000401.1:0-2032 GCA_964600535.1 uncultured Steroidobacteraceae bacterium
TCTTGCCGACCCCCGCCTCGCCGACATAGAGCGGATTGTTCTTGCGGCGCCGGCACAGGATCTCGATCGTGCGCTCGACTTCGAGCTGGCGGCCGATGAGCGGGTCGATGCGCCCGCCCTCGGCCTGGCGGTTGAGGTTGGTGGTGTATTTCTCGAGCGCCCCGCCACCCTCGGCCTCGCGCTCGCCCTCGACCGCCTCGGCGTCCTTGTCGGTCCTTTCCTCCGCGATCTTCGACAGGCCGTGCGACACGTAATTCACCACGTCGAGCCGGCTCACGCCCTGGCGGTTGAGGAGGTAGACCGCATGGCTCTGCTTCTCGCTGAAGATCGCCACCAGCACGTTCGCGACGCCGACCTCCTTGCGGCCGCTCGACTGCACGTGCATCACCGCCCGCTGCAGCACGCGCTGGAAGCCGAGCGTGGGCTGCACCTCCCGGTCATCACCCTCGGGCAGGCGCGGCGTCGCCTCGGCGATGTGCGCCTGCAATTCCGGCTTGAGCTTCGCGAGGTCGGCCCCGCAGGCGCGCAGCACCTCGCGCACGCGCGCCGTCTCGAGCAGGCTGCACAGCAGGTGTTCGACCGTCAGGAACTCGTGGCGCGCCTCGCGCGCCTCCCGAAAGGCTTCGTTCAGGCAGTACTCGAGCTCGGACGACAGCATCAGGTCTCCTCCAGGGTGCACATCAGCGGGTGCTGGTTGTCGCGCGAGAAGGTCGTGACCTGCGCGACCTTCGTCTCGGCGATCTCGTAACTGAACACGCCGCACACGCCCTTGCCCTTCATGTGGACTTCGAGCATCACGCGGGTCGCCTGCGGCCGGTTCATGCCGAAGAAACGCTCGAGCACTTCCACCACGAACTCCATCGGCGTGTAGTCGTCATTCAGCAATATGACCTGAAACAGCGGCGGTCGTTTCAGCTCTGGCTTGGCTTCCTCGACCACGACCCCGTGGTCGGGCTGGACTGCTTCGTCTCCCGGCATTTGACTGTTTATAGGGGTCGCTGATCGGCAACACAAGTCGCCGCGGGGAGGCGTCCCTAATTCTTGGCGAAACAGTCGCTTGTGAGCGCCAGCGACAGCCCCGTATGATTGGCCGGATGACCACCTCCGTGCTGCAGGGACTGCCCGCACCAGAAGCCTGGAAAGAGCTGCTGGTCGCGCGCGGGCCCCAGCTGGCGACCTGGGTGCTCGGGATCGCGCTCTGCGTGCAGGCGGCGGTCGCCGTGACCGGCCTTGCGGGCGCCGACCTCGGCCCGCCGGCCGCGGGCACGCCGCTGCAGCCCCCCCGGCAACTCGACCTCGCCGCGCTCGTCAATGCGCACCTGTTCGGCACCGCCGCCGTCGCCCCGAGCGGCGATGCGGGCAATGCACCGCAGACCAGCCTGTCGCTGGTGCTGGCGGGCGTGATCGCCAATTCCGACCCTTCCGCGGGCATCGCGATCATCGGCGAGAGCGCGGCCGCCGCCAAGGTCGTGCTGGTGGGCGAACCTGTGCCGGGTGGCGCGAAGCTGCACGCCGTGTATCCGGATCGCGTCGTGCTCGAGCGGGCCGGGGCGCTCGAGTCGCTGCTGCTGCCGCAGCAACGGTCGCTGGCGGCGGCCACGCCCGCACCAGCGCTGCCCGCGCAGCGGCCCACGGCCGGCGACGTGCAGATCCTCGATCGCATGCAGAAGCTGATCGAGCGCGACCCCGGCGTGATCGGCGACGTGATGCGGCCGCAGCCTGTCTTTGCCGAGGGCAAGCAGCGCGGCTACCGCGTCTATCCGGGCCGCAACCGCGCCGCCTTCTCGCGGCTCGGGCTGCGGCCGGGCGACCTGGTCACCGCCATCAACGGCACGCCGCTCGACGATCCGGCGCGCGGCAACGAGATCTTCCGCACGCTCGGCAGCTCCGCCGAGGCGCGTGTGACCGTGATGCGCAGCGGCCGCCAGCAGGAATTGACCCTCAACATGGCGCAAGTGGCCAATGAAGCCGCGCAGCTCGCACCGCCCCCCGCCGCGCCCGCCCCGGCGGCGGCGGCGCTCGGCGGCGGCGA
>CAZRLI010000402.1:0-2030 GCA_964600535.1 uncultured Steroidobacteraceae bacterium
GCTGTGGTCCACGCGGGCCACGTCCTGCTCGATGATCGGGCCTTCGTCGAGGTCGGCGGTCACGTAGTGCGCGGTCGCGCCGATGACCTTCACGCCGCGCGCATGGGCCTGGTGGTAGGGCTTGGCGCCCTTGAAGCCCGGCAGGAAGCTGTGGTGGATGTTGATGCAGCGGCCCGCGAGTTCCCGGGCGAGGCCGTCCGAGAGGATCTGCATGTAGCGGGCGAGCACGACGAGGTCGGCGCGCGCCTCGTGCACCAGCGCCAGCAGCCGGGCCTCCTGCTGCGGTTTCGTGTCGCGGGTCACCGGCAGGTAGTGGAACGGCACGGCGCCGAAATTCACGTGTGCGTAGGTCTCGCGCGGGTGGTTCGACACGATGCCGACCACGTCCATCGCCAGCTCGCCGGCGTGCCAGCGATAGAGGAGGTCGGCGAGGCAATGGTCGTGGTTCGACGCGAGCAGCAGCACGCGGGCACGGCGGGCGCGGTCCTCGATCGACCAGTCCATTGCGAATTCACCGGCGATCGGCGCGAAATGCTCGCGCAGGGCCGCGACGCCGAGCGCGGCCGCCACGGGCTTGAACACGACGCGCGAGAAGAAGAGTTCCGATTGCGTGTCGTCGAACTGCTGCGCATCGAGGATGTCGCAACCGAGCTTCAACAGGAAAGTCGACACGGCGGCCACGATGCCGGGCCGGTTGGGGCAGGTGAGGCGCAGGACGAATGAGGGGTCGGGCATGGGTGAACTCTACCATCGGCGAATCGGTTAGCCTTGCCTGCCATGGCGACGGATCCTGCATTGTTTGCCCTCGCGCAGGCGGCCGGTGCGCGCTTGCTCGCCGCGCGGTGGCGGCTCGTGACGGCCGAGTCCTGCACGGCGGGCTGGATCGCCAAGGCGATCACGGATGTGCCGGGCAGCTCCGCCTGGTTCGACGGCGGCTACGTGACCTATTCGAACGCGGCGAAAACGCGCGACCTCGGGGTGCCTGCCAGCCTGCTCGGGGCCCATGGGGCCGTCAGCGAAGCCGTGGTGCGTGCCATGGCCGAGGGTGCGCTGCGGCGCGCGGGCGTCGAGGTTGCACTCGCCACGAGCGGTATCGCGGGCCCCGACGGCGGGGTGCCGGGCAAGCCGGTCGGCACGGTCTGGTTCGCGCGATCCGTTCGCGGCGCGGACGGCATCGACACGGTCGCACAGCTGCGCCAGTTCCCGGGCGACCGCGAAGCGGTGCGCCGCGCGTCGGTGCAGCTCGCGCTGCAATGGATCGTGGACGCCGGCGGCCAGGCCTCACCGTGACGAGGCGGCTCTTTTTCGCGCTCTGGCCCGACGAGGCCGGGCGGGACGCGCTGCTTGCGGCTTCCCGACCGCTGCGGGAAGCGCTGGGGGGTCGCCCCGTGCCGCGCGCGAACCTGCACCTGACGCTGCGCTTCCTCGGCGAGGTGACGGAGGAAGAGGAGCGCGCGCATCGCGGCTGGGCGGACGAGGTCCGCTGCGAGCCGGTCACCATCGGGTTCGACCGGATCGAATGGTGGGAGCGCCCGCGCGTGCTGGTCGCGGCGCCGGCCGCGCACGCCCTCGGGCAGGACTTCAGGTTTTGCCCGGACATCAAATCCTTCCGCGCACATGTGACGCTGGCACGCGAAGTTCCTGCGCCCGGCAGTCGGGGCCCGTCATGGCCGATGCCACTCGTGAGCTGGCATTGCGATCGCGTCGTGCTCGTCGAGAGCCGTCGTGGCGCGCCGTACAGTGTCGTCGGCGAGTGGCCACTGTATAGGCGGTGAACACCACCGATTTGCGCCTACCTGGCGCATTCTTCTGTGGAATAATCGAGCGATGGAAGACAACCGCAAGAAAGCGCTCGCTGCTGCGCTCGGCCAGATCGAAAAGCAGTTCGGCAAGGGTTCGGTGATGCGCCTCGGCGATGCCTCGGCCACGTACGACGTCGAAGCCGTCTCCACCGGGTCACTCGGCCTCGACATCGCGCTCGGCATCGGCGGCCTGCCGCGCGGCCGCGTGGTCGAGATCTACGGGCCGGA
>CAZRLI010000403.1:0-2025 GCA_964600535.1 uncultured Steroidobacteraceae bacterium
CACCCGATCCCATTCCGAACTCGGAAGTGAAAACGCTCTGCGCCGATGGTAGTTTCGCCTGTTGCGACGCTAGAGTAGGTCACTGCCAGGGTCCTATTGAAGGAAGCCCCCGCTGCGAAAGCAGCGGGGGCTTTTTGCCGTCTGGGTCTTGCCCGGGCGATGCGTCCCGGGGCTGGGCGTATGTCCAGATGGAATTGACATGATCTGAATACGTCAATAGTCTCGGAACTCGTGATCAATCGCCGCGCCCTGCTCACGACGACCATCTCGCTCGCCTCACTTGGCCCATTGCGCCGAGCCGACGCCGCGAAGCGCATCGTGCGCAACAGCCCACAGGCCCCCTATGACCTGATCATTGTCGGCGCCGGTACCGCGGGCCTGCCAGCCGCAATCTTTGCCTCGCGCCGAGGTGGCAGGGTACTGCTGCTCGACGCGGCTCCCGTTATCGGCGGCACGCTGCATTTCTCGACGGGACAGATGAGCGCCGGAGGCACGCGTCTGCAGAAGTCGCTGGGCATCGTCGACAGCGCGGATGCGCATTTCGACGACGTGATGCGAATCTCCCAGGGCTCGGCCAACCCCGAGATCGTGCGCCTCGCGGTCGACCAGGCGGGTCCCACGGTCGACTGGCTCATGGACTGCGGTTTCGAGCCGATGCCGGGACATCCGGTGATGGGGCTCGGCCACGAGTTCTACAGTGAGCGCCGCTACTACTGGGGCGAAAACGGCGGCCGCTCGATCCTCGAAGTCCTCGCGCGGCAGCTCGAGGCCGAGCGCGCGAACGGCCGAATCGATCTCGTGCTGGACAGCCCGGTAACTGCGCTGCTGAGGTCCGACGCCGGCGCGATCGAAGGCGTGCGGGCAACGCGTGGCGGCGCCGGGCAGGCATATCGCGGCCACCGGGTGTTGCTCGCGAGCGGCGGCTACGCGTCGAACCCCGTGCTGTGGGAAGAACTGGACGGCTATCGGCAGCACGTCGACGCCGCCTATCCGTACTCGCGAGGCGACGCACTGCTTCTCGCGCGATCGGTCGGAGGCTACCTGCGTGGCCGATCGATGTACCTCACGAGCTTCGGCGCAATCCTGGCCGATGAATCGTCGCCCGCTTCGCTGCGTGCCTCTTTCGAGACCTGGCCAGACCGGCGTGCGCCCTGGGAAATCTACGTGAACGCACGTGGCGAGCGCTTCGTGCGCGAGGACGAGCCAAGCGTGCATCAGCGCGAACTCGCGCTGCTCCCACAACCGGAGCAGCGCTTCTGGATCGTGTTCGACGAGCACATATTGGCTAGGGCGCCGCCAGGAGTGAAGGACTGGACGCGCGCCGACCTCCGCGACGCCGCAGCAACCCAGAACGTCCTCTACACGGCACCGACGCTCGCCGGGCTCGCGCAGCGCGCGGGAATCGATCCGCAGGGTCTCGAATACACGGTGCGGCGCTACAACGAGGGTGTTGCGAGCGGCCAAGACCCTTGGGGACGAAAGCACCTGCCCGCGCCGATCGGCCAGGGGCCCTACTACGCGATCCGCATGCAGGGTCTAGCGATCACCTCGAACGTCGGCATCGCGGTCGATGCGCGCCTGCGCGTGATCGACGTGCACGGGGACCCGGTCCCTGGCCTGTACGCGGCAGGCGAGGCGCTCGGCCACAGCCAGACCTCGGGCAAGGCGTATGTCGGCGGCATGTCGGTCACGCCGGCGCTGTCGCTCGGGCGCCTGCTCGGCCAGACGCTGCCGCTCGGGAATCCGGCAGGCACGTGAGCAAGTCCCCTGGCACGCCGGAGGCGCACGAGCTCGAGACTCCCGCCTTTGACCTGAAACAGCTGCGGCACTTCCTGGCGATCGTCGAGAACGGGCACTTCGGCCGCGCCGCGCAGCAGCTCGGCATCAGCAAGCAGGGAATCAGCCAGAGTGTAGCCGCGCTCGAAGAGGCGCTCGGCGTGCGCCTGTTCGAGCGCGGCCAGTTCGGTGCCGTGCCGACCGAGTTCGGGCGCGCGCTGACGCAGTACGCGAAAGTGATCCAGGCCG
>CAZRLI010000404.1:0-2023 GCA_964600535.1 uncultured Steroidobacteraceae bacterium
AATTTGTCAAGCGATGGGCAAAAAAAAGCCCCCGGCTGGCGAGGGCCGGGGGCTGAGTGGGGAAATGCGATCTACTCGGTTGGCGATTTGGGCCGGCCTCCTGCCGGTGTCCTGCGTCCGCCCCATGCGGGGCTAGTTCCACTGTAGATCGCCCGATTCCGGCGGGCGTCCGGGTTCCTCATATTGCCAGCCACACCACGGGCAGGTGCCCGCCTCGGTGACGGTGGCAATCTCGAAATGAATCTGATCGTGGTGCTTCTGGTGCAGGGCCGTAATCGCCCTGCTAACTACTTCCGTCTGTCCCTCGCCCAGCTTAGCGACAAGCTGAGCGAGTTCGGCGGCGGTGGCGGCGCTAGCCCTGAAGTTGATTTGCGTTTTCATCGGTCGAAATAGGGAGCCGAATCAATCCAATCCACCGCGACGCTGGCGCTTTCGTCGTTGGCGTCGTAGTCGGGATCATCCTCGAAACTGTCGTAACCGAGGGCATCCAGAAAATCATAGGGCGTGGCTACGATCTTGTCGTAGGTGAAGCTGCGGGTGCTGGCCCAGTAAGGGGCCGTAGCGCCAGGCGTGAGCCATAAGTCGAGCCCGTTGTCGCGCATGGCGTGAGCCTCGCTCAGCAGCATGTCGATTTTGATTGTCTTGCTATCGGGGTTGTAGGTTGTCTCCATTGCCGTTTCTCCTGGTTGGGTTGTTGGGTTGAGGTGTCGTGTGACTTCTGACTTACAATGCCAGTATAGCAGAACGCTATACGCTTGTCAAGTAGTTTACCCTACAATCTCAAAAACTCGTTTGTCTACTCCAACCTTGCCAGCACCCCGGCCACTTCGCCGGGGTCGGTGGCTGCATCCTCGGCTAGCCAGCCGTCCACAAGGTGCAGGATACGGGACGGGTCGCCACGCCTGCGCACGTGCGCCAACAGAACGGCGCGTGCCTCGGCTACGCTCAGCGGCAGGCTGGTAATGTCTACGCTCCTGCGTTTCCGCCTCGGCTTGCTGCTCGCCGGCTTGCTCTGCACCACGCGCGCGCCAGCCGGGACGATCACCACCTCGGCATCTGCGGGTACGGTGTAGGTGTGGAGCTGTCCAGTACCCTGGATGTAGTAAACTTCCATATCGGTATCGGGATAGACAGGGATGGGGAACAGGCGAGGGGGTACGCCTTTCTCTAGCACGTTCTCTATCAGGTCGGGCGGCGGCTGGTATCCTGGCTCGTTGGCAGTGCGCCAGTATGCAGCCTTGCTGAACTTACCGTAGTAGCTCGCCACACCCTGCCAACTATCACGCCGTCGATAGGCAGCCAGCAAATAGGAGCGAACCTGCATTTTGGTTTCTAGGGGCGTTTCGATGCTTGTTGACATACACCACGCTATAATAACGAATCTGTTACGGGCCGTCCTGTGCGTCCTGGGAGGGTCAGTTAGGGGGGGGGCTAGCCGTGCAAAGGATGGTCTTCGTAGTAGGTGATCAGATGGTAAAGAAATTGCCGTTTGGCATGGCCTTTACAGGCAGGGCCAGCCCGCTTCAAGGCATAGCGATGCGCCTCTGGCAGAATGTCAGCGGCTTCTAGCTCAGTCAACCATTGCAGCCACACCGACCGGCGAGAATACTTTGTACCGTACTCAGCGTCATAGCATTCGGCGCACAAGAACAGCCCTGGACTCATCACCTTGTAACCGTAGGGCAGTAGACAGACCGTGCAAGTGCATCGCTTGTTCCTCGTCGACCTACGCCGCGACATGATGTATTGCTGCTTGTGCGTCACGTCCTCGAAGATCATGCTACCGGCGAGGCTATTGCACAGCGCGCAAGCTGGCACAAGGTTTTCTATTTCGTTGTCCTCATCCCAGGCATAAGGCACGATGTGATCAATGGTCGTCGCTATCTGTTCCCGACAGTAGTAACACAGGCTACCGTGCATCTCGACTAGCCTTGACCACTTTGCCCGATATGATGGATTGCGAGACATACAAAAACTCCCAAGAGCTTGACCATCCCGGCTGCGAAACACAGTTGGGCCAAAG
>CAZRLI010000405.1:0-2017 GCA_964600535.1 uncultured Steroidobacteraceae bacterium
CGCAGTCCTACACCGCTTCCGACATCGAAGTCCTCTCAGGACTGGAGCCCGTGCGGCGCAGGCCGGGCATGTACACCGACACGAGCCGCCCCAACCACCTCGCGCACGAGGTGATCGACAACAGCGTCGATGAAGCGCTGGGCGGCCACTGCGACGAGATCTCGGTCACGCTCCACAAGGACGGCTCGCTCGAGGTCGCCGACAACGGCCGTGGCATGCCGGTTGACATCCATCCGAAGGAGAAGGTGAGCGGCGTAGAACTGATCCTCACGCGGCTGCACGCGGGCGGCAAGTTCTCGGACTCGGCCTACAAGTTTTCCGGCGGCCTGCACGGCGTCGGCGTCTCGGTGGTCAACGCGCTTTCCAAGCACCTCGAGTGCTGGATCCGCCGCGGCGGCAAGGAATACAACATCAGCTTCAAGGACGGCAAGGTCGCCTCGAAGCTCGAAGTGATCGGTACCGTGGGGCAGCGCAACAGCGGCACGACGGTGCGTTTCTGGCCCGATCCCGGCTATTTCGACAGCGAGAAGTTCTCCGTCCCGCAGCTGCGGCACGTGCTGAAGGCGAAGGCCGTGCTGTGCCCCGGCCTGCGCGTCCGCTTCACGAATGAGGCGAGCGGCGAGCAGGACGAATGGTTCTTCACCGGCGACCTCGGTGCGTACCTGAGCGAGGAACTGGGTGCGGCCGAGCGGCTGCCGGCCGAGCCGATCACCGGCAGGCGCGACGGCGAGGGCGATTCGGTTTCCTACGCGCTCGCCTGGGTGCCGGACGGCGGCGCGGCGGTCGCCGAGAGCTACGTCAACCTCATCCCGACCGTGGACGGCGGCACCCACGTCAACGGCCTGCGCGCCGGGCTGGTCAGCGCCGTGCGCGAGTTCTGCGAGTTCAGGAACCTGGTGCCGCGCGGCGTGAAGCTCACCGCCGAGGACGTGTGGGACAAGGTCTGCTTCGTGCTGTCGATCAAGATGCGCGAGCCGCAGTTCGCCGGGCAGATGAAGGAGCGGCTCGGCTCGCGCGATGCGGCACAACTCGTCGAGAGCCATGCGAAGGACGCAATCGCGCTGTGGCTCAACCAGCATCCGGAAGCGGGCGAGCGCATCGCGCTGTTCGCGATTGCGAACGCGCAGGAGCGGCTCAAGGCCGCGCAGCGGGTGCAGCGCAAGCGCATCGCGAGCGGCCCCGCCTTGCCCGGCAAGCTTGCCGACTGCACCTCGCAGGACCCCGTGCATTCGGAACTCTTCCTCGTCGAGGGCGATTCGGCGGGCGGCTCGGCCAAGCAGGCGCGCGATCGCGAGTTCCAGGCCATCATGCCGCTCAGGGGCAAGATCCTCAACACCTGGGAAGTGGATGCGGGCGACATCGGCAATTCCCAGGAAGTGCACGACATCAGCGTGGCGCTCGGCATCGACGCGGGCAGCACGGACCTCTCCGACCTGCGCTACCACAAGGTCTGCATCCTCGCCGACGCCGACTCCGACGGACAGCACATCGCGACGCTGCTGTGCGCGCTCTTCCTGCGGCACTTCCGGCCGCTCGTGACCCACGGCCACGTGCATGTCGCGATGCCGCCGCTGTTTCGCATCGACGCCGGCAAGGCCGTCTGGTACGCGCTCGACGAAGCCGAGCGCGACGAGATCCTCAAGCGCATCGCGGCGGAGAAGGCGCGGGCCAGGCCGGTCGTCACCCGCTTCAAGGGACTCGGCGAGATGAATCCCTCGCAGCTGCGGGAAACGACCATGGATCCGCGCACCCGGCGGCTGGTGCAGCTGACGGTGAGCGCCGAGGATGAAGCGGACCAGTTGATGGACATGCTGCTGGCGAAGAAGCGCGCCGGTGACCGCCGCGCCTGGCTCGAACACAAGGGCAATCTTGCGCAGGTCTGACCGGCACATGCAGGACCAGGAACTGAATTTCGAAGGCGTCGAGAAGCAGGCGCTCAAGGCCTTCACCGAGAAGGCCTATCTCGACTACTCGATGTACGTGATCCTCGATCGTGCGCTGCCGGCACTCGGCGACG
>CAZRLI010000406.1:0-2015 GCA_964600535.1 uncultured Steroidobacteraceae bacterium
CGTCGAAGTCCTGGTTCATCAGCGCCTTGTGGGCCTGGCTGTAGAGCACTTCGGGGTTGGTCTTCGAGTAGGGGTCCCCGCGATTGGTACGGCACCCCGACAGGGCGACGAACGAGGCGAGCGCGGCCAGCAGGATCAGGCGGCCGCGGGGTGGCGCGGGGACTCTCGGCATCGGAGGGGGGCCTCTCGTTGGAATATGGCCTCGAAACCGACAGTATAGACAATAAATGAGCACGGAGTTCCGCAGGCACACCCTGGAGATCGACCCGAGTGTCGCCGGCCTGCGGCTCGACCAGGCGCTCGCCCGGTTGCTGCCGCAGTACTCCCGTGCGCGCATCCAGGGCTGGATCGAACGCGGCACCGTCTGGATCGACGGCCGGCCCGCGCGCGCACGCGATCGGGTGCTCGGCGGCGAGCGCGTGGCGCTCGAAGGGGAAGTGCCCGCGGACACGACCGTGGTGCCGCAGGCCATGGCGCTGCAGGTCATCCATGAGGACGATGATCTGCTCGTGATCGACAAGCCCGCCGGGCTCGTCGTGCACCCCGGCGCGGGCAACCGCGAGCGGACGCTGCAGAACGGCCTGCTCGCCTACGATGCGCGCCTTGCGCACGTGCCGCGCGCCGGACTCGTGCATCGCCTCGACAAGGACACGAGCGGACTGATGGTGGTCGCCCGCACGATCGAGGCGCATGCCGCGCTCGTCGCGCTGCTCGCGGCGCGGGAGATCTCCCGCGAGTACCTCGCGGTCACGAGCGGCGTGATGACGGGCGGCGGCACCATCGACGAGCCCATCGGCCGCCATCGCACGGCGCGCGTGAAGATGGCGGTGCGCGAGGGCGGGCGCGAGGCGGTGACTCACTATCGGGTCGTCGAGCGCTTTCGCTCCCACACCCTCGTGCGCGTCACGCTCGAGACCGGGCGCACGCACCAGATCCGCGTGCACCTCGCGCACGCGGGGTATCCGGTCGTGGGCGACCCGGTGTACGGCGGGCGGCGGCGGCTGCCGGCGGGCGCGTCGCCGGCGCTGCTCGATGCGCTGCAGGCCTTTCAGCGTCAGGCGCTGCACGCCGCGCGCCTCGCCTTCGTGCACCCCACGAGCGGCGAGGCGCTCGCGTTCGAGGCGCCGCTGCCGGCGGACATGCAGGCGCTGGTCGCGGCGCTGCGCACCGGCTGACCGCGGCGCGCATCGCTCAGTCCTTCCAGTCGCCGAATTCCGGCTCCCTGTTCATGTCCTTGAACAGGTCGCCACGGGGTTCCTCCTTTCCCAGCGCGCAGACCGGCAGCAGGAAGTTGACGAGCACGCAGCGCTCGGTCAGGCGCAGGATCGTCGCGCCGTCCACTTGCTCGATGCGCCGCGTATGGGCTTTCGACCAGGCGTAGTCCGGGCCCGGTTTTCGCGGCGCGGCGGCGAGGCTGCGCGCCTCGATCGCAGCGCGGCCCATCGACGCGGCCTGGCGCTCGCGCGCCTCGTCCGCGCGCGCCTGCGCTGCCGCCGCATCGGCGGCCGAGTCGTACCAGCGGTCGATGGTGATCGCCGTACTCGTGGGCGGTGCGGCGGGGAGGGCAGTGGGGCGGGGTGCGAGGACGGGTGCAGGTTCCCGGCGCGCAGCGGCGGGCCGCGCAGGTGATGGCGTCGGCGGCAATGGCGGCGCCGTTCCATCGGGCACGAAGAAGAGCGTCGTGACGAGACTTGCGCCCGGCGCGAGGAGGCGCGACCGGTGGGTCAGGAAGAGCAGCGCGGCGATGAGCCCGATGTGCGTGGCCGCGACGATCGTCGCGACGACTGGCCGCGCAGTCACCGCGGGCGCCCCGGAAATCGCGGGCTATTTCGCGGGCGGTGCGAGGCCGGGCGTGTAGTACACCTTGCCGTCGGGGCCGACGAACACGGCGTCGATGTCGGGGATGCGCGAGAGGATTTCGAGGGCTTTTTCCGGCCCGAGCACGAAGGCGGTCTTGGAGAGGCCGTCGGTCTGCGTGGCGGTCGGACCGATGATCGTCGCACTGCGCACCTTGC
>CAZRLI010000407.1:0-2008 GCA_964600535.1 uncultured Steroidobacteraceae bacterium
AGATTTAAGATTTCATTAAAATATTAATTATATAAAATAAAATAAGTAATAAAACAGAAATAATTGAAACAAAATCAAATATTTTTTGCAATCGGTTGCATAATTTGTTGATCCTTATCAATACGTGTTTTTCATTACTCCGTTAGCGCAGGATATTTACTGGAGCCAATATCGGTGCCTGGAAAATCCAACGCAAAATTAAGGTGAGGATTTCTTCCCTCTTCAGCCTCATCCATTTCTTCATATTGTATGCCGTGGCTGCCAGTAATGTGTTGATCTGGTCACCTG
Organism: uncultured Steroidobacteraceae bacterium; assembly: GCA_964600535.1. Lineage (GTDB taxonomy): Bacteria > Pseudomonadota > Gammaproteobacteria > Steroidobacterales > Steroidobacteraceae > CADEFQ01. The sequence continues at coordinate 289 of CAZRLI010000407.1, forward strand.
CTGTACCACTGAGGTAATTTCTTATCATTCTGTGATCATGCTTCAGGTGTGATATCAGGCCCTCAATGCCGGCCCTTGACCGGCAACGCTCCTCTCTCTTCTTCTTCAGGTAATAACTCTCACGTTTGAGGTTCTTCGGCATCACTATATCCACTCCACGTATTCCACCCTTGATCTGATAGCCCTTGTCAACGATGGCTTTTTTGATTCTGCCGCCCGTAAGCTCTTTTACCTGCTCTAGCTGTGGCTTTAGGGTGTGCCCGTCGTATGCATTACCTTCTATTGCCATCGCTCCAACTATTATCCCTGAGCCGCGGGTATATGCAAATGAACTCTTGTTACCAAATTCATACTGCTTATGCTCTTTCCCTTTTGATATGCAAAGTACCTCCGGCTCATGGATGCTGTAGACTTTGTTCTTGTCATCTCTCTGCTGCGTCAGAACGCGGTATAATACATCCAGCTCTTCCTTGTATGACATGGGTATAGGATTAAGCTGGCTAACCACGTCCCGATAGAGTTTGAAGGCTATCCCGTGTAGCTTCTTCTGAGCTTTGATGTGCTTTCTCATGTTCTTCGGCTTCCGTGCAAACCGTAGCTGCTGCTTCAGTTTCCGGATCTCAAAAGTATAAGTCCGCTTCAGTGTGATACCTTCTTTCCTGGCTATACGCTTACAGTGATCAATCACTTTTTCTGTAAGCTTACGGTCTGTGGGGAAGGTGATATTCTTCTCCTGTACCGTGGTATCAACCCTTACCTCTTTCACCTCTTTCTGTACCTTCTCCTTGCCGAACAGATCTATGCTCTGCTTGAAGATCTTCTTCATCCCTTCCTCTCCGATACGCTTGCGGAAGTGGACAAAGTCGCTGGGGTCAAACGGATATTTGTATTGAAAGTAGATCTCGCCGCAGAAGTGCTGACAATACGGACTGTCTATATACCTCTCCATTACTGTCTCATCACCAAGATTATATATCTGCTTGAGCAATAATAGTCCCACTATTGTCCGGATAGGGATTGACGGTCTCCCTACTGTTCCATACAGGGGAGCGAACTCCTTCTCCAAAGAAGCCCAGTCTATCTCCTTTGCCAACAGGCATAGCTCATGCCCCGGATTGATGAAGCTCTCAAGTACTGTCTTGAACATCTCCAACTGAGGCTGTATGGGCAATTTCTTTAACATGATTAACGGGTTTTTGATCAAATTTAATCAAAACCTAAACAAAAATCAAGATCAATATCATCTTAAGTTATTAACAATCAGTTTATTAAGTGTTAATAAGGATCAACTAACTATGGTTAAAGATCAATGTTGATTCTTCTTCCAGTAAGCTTCATCAGCAACTCTAATTCATGTCTTAATGTATGCCCAAACCATATATCTTGATATATTGTCGTGATTTCTACTATTTTCTATGAGTCAGGGTTGTACGCATTTAGACTTTAATAACAAATACATGTTGCTTATACCATTCCTATTGATTAGCAATGAACTTCTGACTCATAAATGTTACAAACACTTTTCTTGTTTTATTATTACTGGTTCTGGCATTGCCACACAGGTTTGCTGCTTCCTTGAATGATTTTGTTATCGTGGTAATTTGATAGACAAGATTCGGTAATAGCCTAGTTTTTAGCCATAATTCATTCTAGTGTGATGCCAGGTCAATCTTTTTCCAACGGGCAAAGCTCACGAGCCTGATGAATCAAGCTGTCAAAA
>CAZRLI010000408.1:0-2008 GCA_964600535.1 uncultured Steroidobacteraceae bacterium
GCCGACACACGCCGAGTGAACCATCGCGCGGCCGTCTCGCCGTAACAGGCTCGCGAGGAGGATGGCCAGCGGCGAGCCCCGGTGGAACGCCGGCAGCATGGCCGCGGAGTCGACCGTGAACAACGCGGTCGGTGGGTCGTCCGCCTCGCAGACCAGCCCGTAGGCCCCCTCGGCGACCACGAGCTGATTGCACCCATCGACGAAGCGCGGGCTGTAGCCCGGGTCGACGAGCGCCCTGAGTTCACGGGGTGCCTCTGTACCGGTGGCGTGATGATCCCACGCGTGGATCAGGTATGGATCGCCTCCGGGTTCCGGTGCTGGGCAGGCGTCGAATGCCGGCAACAGCACGTCGGCCAGCGCAGCCCCATGCACGCGAACCTCGACACCGACGCCCGCCACGGAGAACGCACGCGTCGCGTCCGGCGGGGTGAGTGCCGCGCGCTGGAACTCGAGTTCGCGGCGGATCGCGGCCAGGTGGGTGGTCATCACCCTTCCCGGTGAGGCCAGCCCTGCTGGGTGACGTCGTGTACGGGGTCGAGCAACAGCAGGTCTTCGAGGTCGTCGAACCGATCGAGCGCGAGAGCGCGGGCGTTCGGCTCGACCGACCACGGCAGGGGTTCGCCGGTACGCACCCTCAAGAGGCCCTCGGCGAGGAGGTGGGACACGAACCCGGCCACCGACGCGGCCGGCACGGTGAGCGCGACTGCCAGCTCGCTGGTGCTGGCCCCTGCGGTGAGGGCTGCCCACGCCTGGGCGGTGGAGTCGCTGCCGCTGTAGTAGGCGCCGGACTCGAGGTTGATGATCACTGCCATACCGTCGATCTCGTCGGCCACAACGGCGGGATCGTTGATCTCGTATCGTTCGTCGCTCATGGCAATTCGTTCCTCTCCGGCAGGGCGAGGCTACCTGCGTCGGTCGGAAGTCAAGTGAGCTTGGCGAGCATCCGCCGTTGCCACTCGGCGGTGGCCTCGACGTTGTTGAACGTGAACAGGTGGAGCCCCTCGATGCCCAGTTGTTGGGCATCTCTCGAGAGCGGTGCGATGAGCTTGCTCGGGTCGTAGCCGCCAGGGGAGAACAGGCGACCGAGGATGCCGCCGTTCTTCTGCACATAGCGCATGCTCGCCCCGACGCCCAGGCGCATGCCCATGGTGATCAGCTTGGCGCGGTCGATCGCGCCCGGTACACCTACGTGCAGCGGCAGGGTGAGCCCTGCTGTGCGTTCGGCCGTGGCCCACGCCTTCCACTTGTTCACGTCGAAGCACATCTGGGTGCTGGCGAACCCTTCCACGCCGGCCTCCGCCAGGAGGGCCTGCTTGTCGTGCAACGCTTGGTGCAGCACAGGCCGAGGGATCAGCGCATGGCCGTCGGGGTAGGCGGTCACGCCGATCCGGCTGAGCCCGTGATCGCAGGCGAGAAAGTCGCGCAGGAAGGCCACCACCCCGTCGTACTTGCCCACGGGATCCGGCGGATCACCGGCGACCAGGAACACCTCCTGGAGGGCGTGCGTGCGGCAGAACTCGGCCAGGCGACGCACCTCGGCTTCGTCGGCCACCAACCGTGCCGAGAAGTGGGGCACAGCGATGTGGCCGAGGTCGGCGACCCTGGCGGTGAGGTCGAGGGTGGCAGGGATTCCCTTGGCGGGGCTGCACGTCACCGACACCACAGCACCCGCGGGAAGGTGGGGCAGCTGAGCGTCGACGTTCTTCAGGGGGATCACCTCGAAGCGGGCGTCCGCGACGAGGCTGTGCTGCGAAACAGGGGTCAACATCGGCTCAGCCGAACTCGTCGGGCAACTCGGCCTTGCGGCGAGCGACGAACTCCCGCATCGCCTCATCGACGGAGTCGTCGAGGGCGGGTGGCTCGTACTCGGCGAGTCGCTTCTTCCACAACGCATTGGCCCGCTGGGCCGCATCGAGCCCACCCTCCTCGCTCCACTGCTCGAAGCTGGAGTTGTCGGACGTGTCGCTGCGATAGAAGGCCGTTTCGAAGTTGGCGAAGGTGTGCGAGG
>CAZRLI010000409.1:0-2006 GCA_964600535.1 uncultured Steroidobacteraceae bacterium
CGTCCACGAAGCGCGGCGCCTCATGGACGAGGCGTCCGTTCTGGAAGACGAAGCCGCCGCCGTCGTAGACGAGTCCATCCTGGGCGCCCACGGCATTGGCGTAGACCAGCACCGTCTGGTTGTCGGCCGCGCGCGTGGCCAGCATCTCGCGTCGGGTGGCCGCGATGCCCATGCGGTAGGGGGAGGCCGAGACGTTCACGATGATCTCGGCGCCCGAGAGACACCGGCGCCGCATCGGGCCGTCGGGCGCCCACGCGTCCTCGCAGACCTCGACGCCGACCGTGCCGAAGGCGAACCGGAAGAGGTAGTCGCCGAGCGGCAGCCCCGCGGCGTCGAGCGCCAGGCCGGGGCCGCCGCGCGAGAAGGTGCGGCCCTCGTAGAACACGTTGTACGTCGGCAGCTTCTCCTTCGGCACACAGCCGAGCACGCACCCGCGGTGCACGACGGCCGCGGCGTTGAAGAGCAGGGCGTCGACCGGCACGGCGAGTCCCAGCACGAACACGGTGGGCAGGTCGGCCGTGTCGGCGGCGAAGGCGTCGAGGGCTCGCCGCTGCGCGTCGAGGAACGCCCGCCACTGCACGAGGTCCTCGGGCGGGTAGCCGCCGAGGACCTGCTCGGGAAAGGCGCCCAAGGTGACGTCTTCGGCGGCCATGGCGCGGGCCGCCTCGAGCACGCGCGCCGCGTTGGCGCGCACCGCGCCCACGGTGGGGCTCAGGCTGGCCACGGCCAGCTTGACGAGTCGCATGACACAGCTTACCGCTTCGGGCGCCGCCTGCGCCGCGCGGCAGTGCCGGGGGCGGCGCGGCGATGCCCGCCGCCGGAACCCCCGGGCGCCGGGCGCGCGTCCTACGGTCGTGTTCGATGCGCTGAAGCCCTTCGGGGCCGGACTCGTGACCTTCCTCGCGCTGGACCTCGTCTGGATTGGCATCGTCGCCAACCAGTTCTACAAGCGCGAGCTGGCCGGACTGGCACGCATGGACGGCGAGAACTTCGCGATTCGCCTCGGTCCGGCGCTCGTGCTCTATCCGCTCATCGTCCTCGGCCTGCAGGTCTTCGTGCTGCCGCGGGCCGAGGCGGGCCATCCGCTGAGCGCGGCGCTCTGGGGCGTGCTGTTCGGCCTGGTCGGCTACGGCATCTACGACCTGACGAACTACGCGACGCTGACGCAGTTCACCCTGCGCATGACCGTGGTCGACATGTGCTGGGGGGCCGTGCTCTCGGCCGTCACCGCGGCGGTGATGGCGGCAGCCAGCGCGCCGCGCTGAGCGCCCTCGGTCGCCGCCGCCGCGCCGGGGCCCCGAGCCCGTTCGCCCCGGGGTGGATCAGCTCTGCGCGACGCGACGCACGGCCTCGAGCGCCCGCTCGCCCAGCCACCGCGAGGGCCGCGCGCGCCGGAGCCCGAAGGCCTTCACCGCGAAACGGTCGATGTGGGCCACCGCCTCGTCCACCGAGTCGGTGACGAGCATGAGGTCCAGGTCGTGCGGTGAGATCGTGCCGGCCGCCACCATGGTCTGCAGCATCTGGGTGAAGGGCGCCCAGTACGCCTTGTCCATCAGCACGATCGGGAACATCGAACACAGGCGGTCCCCAACAGCCCAGCAGCAGCAGCATCCCTCCCCAAAAAACCAGGCACCGATTCCACGTTCCACTGCGCATTGTTTGGCTCCTTGCGTTTGTTTTTGCCGCAGGCAGGAATTTTTGTCATATCACCTTGCGGTCCTTCCCACAGCAGGCAGCGCAAAAAAAATCGTCACAATCTTCTGGCGCGATCCATCCCAAAGCGGCGTTAGGATGCGCACAGAAAGAGGTGTCCGATGGCGCGCAAAAGTCTTGGCCAAGGTGAGTTTTTCCGACGGAAATTCGTTCTGGCGTGGAGCATTTGGGCGCTCTGCGCTGGCCCAGAAATCGGCTGCTCCAGCAAAGTCGTGCCCGGACCAGAAGCAAGCCCATCCGCAGATCTGGCAGAGCCGCCCGTAGAACCGCCCGATCTTTCGGAGTCACAGCCC
>CAZRLI010000410.1:0-1996 GCA_964600535.1 uncultured Steroidobacteraceae bacterium
TGCACGACATCGGCAAGAACATCGTCGGCGTCGTGCTCCAGTGCAACAACTTCGAGGTGGTGGACCTCGGCGTGATGGTGCCCTGCGAGCAGATCCTGGAGGCCGCGCGGCGCGAGGAAGCGGACCTGATCGGGCTCTCCGGCCTGATCACGCCCTCGCTCGACGAAATGGTGCACGTCGCGCGCGAGATGAAGCGGCAGGGCATGAGCCTGCCGCTGCTGATCGGTGGTGCCACGACCTCGCCGGCGCATACCTCCGTCAAGATCGCGCCGCAGTACCCGCAGGCGGTCGTCTACGTGAAGGACGCCTCGCGCTCGGTGAGCGTGTGCCAGTCGCTGATCACGGAGGAGCTGCGCGGGCCATTCATCGAGAAGAACACGCAGGAACACGAACGGCGGCGCGAGCAGCACGCCGGCAAGAGTGTCAAGCAGCCGGCGCTGACGATCGAGGCGGCGCGCGAGAAGCGCTACGCGATCGACTGGCAGGTCGAGCGACCCGTGCGCCCGGCGAGGCTCGGGGTGCAGGAGTTCCGCGACTATCCGGTCGGCGAACTGTTGCCCTATATCGACTGGATGCCGTTCTTCAATGCCTGGGAGTTCTCGGGAAAATTCCCCGACATCCTCACCGACCCGGTCGTGGGCGAGGCGGCGAGCAACCTGTATGCCGACGCCCGGCGGATGCTCAAGTCGATCGTCGCGGAGCACTGGCTCACCGTCAATGCGGTCGTCGGGCTCTGGCCCGCGAACGCGGTGGTCGACGACATCGAGGTGTACGCGGACGAATCACGCAATGCAGTGCTCGCGACGCTGTCGCACCTGCGCCAGCAGAAGCAGAAACCCGATGGCCATGCCCAGTCCTGCCTCTCGGACTACGTGGCGCCCAGGGGCAGCGGGGTGCGCGACTACATCGGCGGCTTCGCGGTCACCGCCGGCCTCGGCATCGAGCCACACCTCGAGCGCTTCCGTGCCGCGCACGACGACTACTCGGGCATCATCCTGAAGGCGCTCGCGGACCGGCTGGCCGAGGCCGCGGCGGAGCATTTCCACGAGCGCGTGCGGCGCGAGTGGTGGGGTTACGCGCCCGATGAGCAGCTGACCAACGACGAGCGCATCCGCGAGTCCTATCGCGGCATCCGCCCGGCGGCGGGCTATCCGGCCTGCCCCGACCACACCGAGAAGGCAAAGCTCTGGAAGCTGCTCGATGCCGAGCGGCGCACGGGCATCCGGCTAACCGAGTCGTTCGCGATGTACCCGACGGCCGCGGTCAGCGGCTGGTACCTCGCGCATCCGGCGGCGCATTACTTCCCGGTCGGCAAGATCGCGCGCGACCAGGTGGAGGACTATGCACGCCGCAAGGGCTGGACCCTCGCCGAGGCCGAGCGCTGGCTCGCGCCGAACCTCGGGTACGAGCCGGCCTGAGGGCCGGCCCGCAGCGGCGACGGGCGACCCGGGCAGGGGCGCTTGCGCAGCCGCAGGGTTCGTGGTAGTAATTGCAAATTCCCTTAATTATTAATGGATGGAGTAACGAACATGAAACCGACTCCGCCCGGCTGGCCGCGGATTTCCTGCAGTGTCTTCTATGAAGACCCGGCGCGGGCGATCGACTGGCTCGCCGACGCCTTCGGCTTCGATGTGCGCATGAAGGTCGTGGGCGAGGGCGGACGCATCGAGCACTCGGAGCTCACCTACGGCGACGGGCTCATTTTCGTGGGTGGGGCGGGCAAGGCGAACGCCCATCCAGAGCGGCCCTTCCCCGCAAGCCCGCGGGCGGTCGGCGATCGCAATACGCAGGCGCTGTGCATCTTCGTCGACGATGTCGAGGCGCATTGCGCGCACGCACGCGAGGCCGGTGCGCGCATCGACAAGGAGCCGACCACGAACGACTACGGCGACGACTACTGGACCGATCGCAGTTATCTCGCGGTCGACCCGGAGGGGCACCGCTGGTGGTTCATGCAGCGCCTGCGCACGTCCGGGGCATGACCGCGACCCGGGCG
>CAZRLI010000411.1:0-1995 GCA_964600535.1 uncultured Steroidobacteraceae bacterium
GTCGACCGGCGCAATGCGCAGGTCGTCGCATTCCAGCGCGAGTACCTGGCCGCGCTCGTCCGCGGCGCGCGCGAGGCGACGCGAGCGGGCGACTTCGCCGCGGCCGAGCGGCTGCTCGCCGCGGCGACCGACGTCGGCAGTGCCCGCGACACCGCGGACGCCCGCAAGGACTTGCAGGCTGCCCGTGACGCCGCCGCGGCGCGCGAACAGCAGCGCGCCGACGCGAACCGGCAGCGCGCCGAAAAGGAGGTCGCGGGCACGGTTGCCGCTGCCGCACCCCCGCCGCGCATGCCGAAGGCCAAGCGGCGCACGGCGCCACAATACCCCGCGGATGCCGAGCGCGACGGGATCGAAGGCTCCGTCAAGGTCGAGTTCGGCCTGACGCCCGACGGACATACGCGCGACATTCGCGTCATCGAGTCGACGCCGCCCGGTGTGTTCGACCAGGCCGCGATCGCGGCGGTACGCAACTGGCGCTTCGAGGCGCTGAGCGCGCAGGACGCCGCGCGCCTGCCGCCGAGCCAGGTGCGGCTCGCCTTCAAGCTCGGAGACAAGCGATGAAGCAAGGTCGCGCCGCCCATGCCCTGACACAACTGCTGCCGGTGGTGGTCGCCACCTCGTTCGCGGCGGTGCTCACGCTGCTGCTGACGCTCGGCATCCAGCGCGCGGCGCAATTGCAGTCCGCCTCGGGCGCGCTGCAGCTCGCGTCCGAGCTGCGGTCCCTGCCACAGTACTTCGGCACCGAGCTGACCCTTGCACAGCGCGGCCTGGAAGCGCGCACTTTCGTCGGCGAGCCGCTCGCCGACATCGCCACCGCCCGCGACGGCTTCGACAAGGCACTGGTGCGCATCGACGCGGACCTCGAGGCCGCGGGCCTCGGCGCGAGCGCGGACATCCAGCGCATCCGCGGCGCGCTCGACGCCGCCTGGCAGCGCTTCTCGCCGCTGCTCGTCGCCGTCAGCCGGCACCAGGGCTCGCCCTATGCCGATACACTGGCCGGTTCGCGCCTGAACGCGACCGGGCGCGCCCTCAAGGCGGACGTGGACGAGGCGCTGGCCGCCCAGGCCGTGGCCAGCCGCGACGTCGGCGGCGCGCTCAAGGACCTCGCCGCGGGCCTGCAGGACGCGGTCGGCGATCGCGGCCGCAGCCTGCGGACCTTCCTCGTGATCGGCGCGGCGGTCGCGGCGCTGCTGCTGGCGCTGATGCTCTATTTCGCCCTGCGCTCGCGGCGCGCGTCGGCCGATGCGCGGCGCGCCGAGCGCCAGGTTGCCGACATCCTCGGCACGGTGCGCGAGGGCCTGTTCCTCCTCGACCGCAACCTGTCCCTCGGCGCCGTCCATTCGGCGTCGCTCAAGCGCATCCTGCACACCGAGGTCGTGCGCGACAGCTCGTTCGAGGAACTGCTGCGCCCGCTGGTGCCGGCCAAGACACTCGCGACCGCGATGAAGTTCGTCAACCTGCTCTGGAAGGAGAAGGTGCACGAGGACCTCATCGACACCGTCAACCCATTGAGCCAGATCGAAGTGCAGTTCAGCCGCGCGGGCGGCGGCACCGAGTCCCGCCACCTGTCGTTCGCGTTCCGGCGCGTCAAGGGGGCGGCCGGACCCGGCGAGCACCTGCTCGGCATCGTCACCGACGTCACGGACCGGGTGCAGATCTCGCACGAGCTCGAGCAGGCGAAGGCGGAGAACCAGGCGCAGCTCGATCTCGTGCTGCAACTGCTGCGGGTGCCGGCGGCGCAGCTGCAATCCTTCGTGCGCGACTCCGACATGGCGCTGCGCAAGAGCAACGCGGTCCTCAAGCAGCCCGGCCGCGAGGAATCTGAACTGCGCGCCAAGCTGAACGGCGTGTTCCGCGAGGTGCACACGCTGAAGGGCGAGGCCGGCGCCCTCGGCCTCTCCTCGATCGCGGCCCGCGTCCACCAGCTCGAAGAGGGCCTGGTCGCGCTGCGCGAGCGAGCGAGCATCGACGGCAACGACTTCATCCCGATCGTCG
>CAZRLI010000412.1:0-1991 GCA_964600535.1 uncultured Steroidobacteraceae bacterium
TGGCGGGCCTCGTGGGCCGGTTCGACGTGGTGAACATCAAGCTCGACAAGTGCGGCGGCCTCACCGAGGCGCTGCTGATCGTCGCGGAAGCGCGACGACTCGGCCTCGGCGTCATGGTCGGCAACATGCTGGGCACGAGCCTCGCGATGGCGCCGGCCTTCATCGTGGCGCAGCTGTGCGATTACGTCGATCTCGACGGCCCGATCTTCCTCGCTCGGGACCGCGAGCCCGGCGTGCGCTACGAGGCGGGCAGCGTCGAGTGCCCCGACGCGATCTGGGGCAGCGGGCAGCCATGACGATGCTGGACCTGCCGCATCCCTGCCTGCTGTTCCTCGGCGACACCCGGGAAGCGGGCCATGCGCAGAGCGCATTCGGCCTGCGCGACTGGGCACGCGAGAAATGCGTCGGCGAACTGGCGTGCGCGCCGGGCGCGGTCAGTCTCGGCCTGCCGGTGGCCGACCCGATCCGCGCCGGCGAACCCTTCGAGGCGCTGGTCGATCATTGCCTGCAGGTGACCCGCAGTTGAGCGACTTCTTCAGGCGCTACCTGTTGCCCGGATTCGTGTTCGAATCCGCCGTGATCGCCGGCGGCTACGCCACGGGTCGCGAGCTCGTCGAGTTCTTCATGCCCGCCGGCCCCTGGGGCGGCCTGCTCGGCATGCTCGTCAGCATGCTCGTGTGGAGCGCCGTGCTGATGGTCAGCTTCGAGCTGGCCCGTGTCGCGAGGGCCTATGACTACCGAAGTTTCTTCCGGCTGCTGCTGGGCCGCGGCTGGTTCCTGTTCGAAATCGCCTACATCCTGCTGATCGTCATCATCCTGGCGGTGATGGGCGCGGCCGCGGGAGAGGTCATCTACAGCCTCCTCGGCTGGCCGAAGCTCGCCGGCTCGCTCGGCATGATCCTCGCCACCGGCGCGCTCCTCTTCTACAGCAATGCCTTCATCGAGAAATTCCTGACGCTGTCGGTGGGTTACCTGTACCTCGTCTACGTCGTGCTGCTGGGCTGGAGCTTCCTGGCCTTCGGCGAGCACATCGAAGCCGGTTTCGCGGCGGCGGCACCGGCAGACGGCTGGCTCAAGGCCGGCATCGCCTACGCCGGCTACAACGTGGCGACGATCCCGGCGGTGCTCTTCTGCATCCGCCACCTGACGACGCGCCGCGAAGCGCTGGTTGCCGGCGCACTGGCCGGGCCGCTCGGCATGTTGCCGGCCGTGCTGTTCTACATCGCGATGATGGGCTACTACGACGAGATCGGCGCGCAGGCACTGCCTTCCGCCTTCCTGCTGGCGCGGCTGCACGCGCCGTGGTTCGTCTGGGCGTTCCAGCTGGCCGTGCTGCTGACGCTGGTCGACACGGGCGTCGCGGTGCTGCACGCGATCAACGAGCGCGTGGCGAAGGCCTATGAAGAGCGGCAGCGGACGATGCCACGCGTCGTGCGCCCCCTGCTCGCAACCGCGAGCATGCTGCTGTCGGTGTACGCGGCGTCGGCGATCGGCCTCATCGACCTCATCGCGAAAGGCTACGGGGCGCTGACCTGGGCCTTCATCGCGCTGCTGATCGTGCCGGTGCTGACGGTGGGTATCTGGCGCATCCGCCAGCTCACCGCGGCGGGCGTCACCACGCGACGCTGACGCCCTTCGTCTTGAGATAGGGCTCGAGCCCTTCCTTGCCGAACTCGCGGCCCCAGCCCGACTGCTTGTTGCCGCCGAAGGGCATCGCGGGATCGAGCGCCGCGTGCATGTTGACGCTCACCTGGCCCGAGTCGATCCTGCGCACCATCTGCATCGCGAGGCCGATGTCGCGCGTCCAGACGCTGCCCGAGAGGCCGTAGATCGTGCTGTTCGCCTCGGCGGCGACCCGGTCGAGGTCCGCGTCGCCGAAGGCCTGCACGCAGAGCACGGGGCCGAAGATCTCGCTCTTCACCGGCGTCATGTCCGGCCGCATGCGCGCGAACACCGTCGGCTCGAAGAAATACCCGGGGCGCGCCGGCGCG
>CAZRLI010000413.1:0-1984 GCA_964600535.1 uncultured Steroidobacteraceae bacterium
CGTGATCCAGGGCACGGCGTCGGAGGCGACGCTCGTCGCGCTGATCTGCGCGCGCGAACGTGCGACCGGTTACGCGGCCGCCCGCGGCGGCCTGCAGTCGGCGGGACCGCCGCTCGTCGTCTATGTCACCGCGCACTCGCACAGTTCGGTCGAGAAGGCCGCGCTGCTCGCGGGCTTCGGGCGCGAGCAGTTGCGGCTCGTCGCGACGGACGAAGCCTTCGCGATGCGCGCCGACGCGCTCGAGGCGGCGATCGGCGAGGACCTCGCGCGCGGCGCGCGGCCCTGTGCGGTGGTCGCGACCACCGGCACGACGGGCACCACCGCGATCGACCCCGTCGAGGCGATCGGCCGGATCGCGCAGGCGCACGGCCTCTGGCTGCACGTGGACGGCGCGATGGGCGGCTCGGCGATGATCCTGCCTGAGTGCCGTGCGTTGTGGACCGGCATCGGGCGGGCCGATTCGATCGTGGTGAACCCGCACAAGTGGCTGGGCGTCTCGATGGACTGCTCGGTGTACTACGTGCGCGACCCGCAGCAGCTGGTGCGGGTGATGTCGACGAGCCCGAGTTACCTCAGGACCGGCGCCGACGGCGCGGCGGTCAACTATCGCGACTGGGGCATTCCGCTCGGCCGCCGCATGCGCGCGCTCAAGCTCTGGTTCCTGATCCGCGAGCAGGGTGTCGCGGGGCTGCAGGCGCGCCTGCGGCGCGACCTCACCCATGCGCGCTGGTTTGCCTCGCGGGTCGATGCCACGCAGCACTGGGCCCGCCTCGCGCCGGTGCCGCTGCAGACGGTGTGCGTGCGCCACGAGCCGCCGGGGCTCGTGGGCGAGGCGCTCGATGCGCATACCCTCGACTGGGTGGGCCGCATCAATGCCTCCGGCAAGGCGTATCTCACGCCCTCGCAGCTCGCGGGGCGATGGATGGCGCGGGTGTCCTTCGGCGTCGAGATGACGGAGCGCGAACACGTCGAGGCGCTGTGGCGCCTGATGCGGGAAATGGCAGAGGGGAGGTCGGCATGATGCTCGCGAAGGCAGAGGTGAGCAGCGCAACAGGGTACGCGCAGGACATCGCGATGGGCCACCATGCGATGCAGGCCGATGAACCGCAGCGTCTCGGCGGCGCCGACAGCGGGCCCGCGCCCTACCAGATCCTGCTGGCCTCGCTGGGCGCCTGCACCTCGATCACCTTGCGCATGTACGCCGAGCGCAAGGGCTGGGAGCTGGGCACGGTGCGGGTCGGTCTCACGCTGGCGCGCGACGAGGCGGGGGCCGAAACGATCGCACGCGAGATTTCGGTGTCGGCGCCGCTCACCGACGAGCAGCGCGAGCGCCTCCTCGAGATCGCCGGCAAGACGCCGGTCACGAAGACGCTGCTGAAGGGCGTGGCGATCGACTCGCGCTTCGCCTGAGCAGATCGGCTCAGCCGATCGACCAGTAACCGAGCCGCTGCCGCGCCTGCAGGCGGCGCCAGAGGTTGATCGGGCGGCGGCGCAGGCCGCTGCGCCCCGCGCGGATCGCGGCTTCCGTCGCGTCGAGGACCCGCTCGCTCGCATGGCCGTCGCGTGCCGGGTGGACGTGGTCGGCGTAGGCGCGGATCGCCTGCATCAGCGGCGCGGGGCGCGTGAGCGCCGTGCGCAGCGCGCCTGCCACCTCATCGGGCTGCTGCACGTCGAGCAGCTGCGGCCCGGGCTTGCGGTTGCGCAGGGTCACGACCGGCTTGAGCTGCACGAGGAATTCCGGCACCACGGACGAGGTGTCCGACAGCAGCACGTCGGCCTGCGCATAGAGCGCGAGGATGTCGTCGGTCTCGACGAAGCGCACCTGCCCGCCCTCGAGCGCGCGGTAGGACGCGACGATGTCCGGCGCCATCTTCGGGTGCAGCGTCAGCAGCCAGTCCCATTCGCCACTTGCGCCGAGCCGCGCGATGGTCTCGCGCAGCAGGCGCGCGGCCGTGATCGATTCGGTGAAGGTCGAGGCGAAGAG
>CAZRLI010000414.1:0-1984 GCA_964600535.1 uncultured Steroidobacteraceae bacterium
TGGTACATGCAGGGCAGGATCGAGATCGACCCGCTGATCACGCACGTGATGCCGCTCGCGCGCATCAACGAAGCCTTCGACCTGATGCATGCGGGCGAGTCGATCCGCAGCGTCGTCACATTCTGAGCGCAGGATGACCCTCGAGGTACTGGGCGAACACGGCTGCTTCGGCGGCAAGGTCGGCTTCTACCGGCACCAGTCCGCGAGCACGCGCACCCCGATGCGATTTTCGGTCTTCACGCCGCCGCAGGCGCGGGACCGTCCCGCGCCGGTTCTCTACTTCCTCGCCGGCCTGACCTGCAGCGAAGAGACCTTCATGATGAAGGCGGGCGCGCAGCGCATCGCCGCCGAACTCGGCCTGATGCTGGTGGCGCCCGACACGAGCCCGCGCGGCGTCGACCTGCCGGGCGATCGCGACCACTGGGATTTCGGTGTCGCCGCGGGCTTCTACCTCGATGCGACGCGCGCGCCGTGGTCGGGCCACTACCGCATGGCGAGCTACGTGGTGCACGAGCTGCCGTCCTTCATCGCGCGGCATTTTCCCGCCGATTGCGCCCGGGCCGGCCTGTTCGGCCACTCGATGGGCGGCCACGGCGCGCTGACGCTCGGCCTCACCCATCGCGACCGCTATCGCTCCATTTCGGCCTTTGCGCCGATCGCCGCGCCGTCCCAGTGCCCCTGGGGCGTGAAGGCATTTTCCGGTTATCTCGGCGAGGACCGTGCGGCATGGGCCCGGCACGATGCGACGGAGGTCGTGCGCGCGCTGGACGACCCATCGCTTGGGCCGCACATCCTGGTCGACCAGGGGCTCGCCGACCCCTTCCTGGAACGCGAGCTGAAGCCGCAGCTATTCGAGGCAGCCTGCGACGAGGCCGGTTTCCCGCTGACGCTGCGCCGCCATGCGGGATATGACCACGGTTACTACTTCATCTCGACCTTCGTCGCAGACCACCTGCGACACCACGCCAGCGCGCTACTGCAATAGGCTGCGCAGCATCCACGCGGTCTTCTCGTGGACCTGCAGGCGCTGCGTGAGGAGGTCGGCCGTGGATTCATCGCCGGCCCTGTCCGCTGCCGGGAACGCCTTGCGCGCGGTGCGCGCCACGGCTTCATGGCCTTTTACCAGCAGCCGCACCATTTCCATCGCCTCGGGCACGCCCGGCGATTCCTCGATCGACGTCAGGCGCCCGAAGTCTGCGTAGGTGCCCGGGGCCGGGAAGCCGAGCGAACGGATGCGCTCGGCGAGCAGGTCGACCGCATTCCACAGCTCGGTGTACTGCCCTTCGAACATCAGGTGCAGCGTGTTGAACATCGGCCCTTCGACGTTCCAGTGGAACGCATGGGTCTTCAGGTACAACGTATAGGTATCTGCCAGCAGGTGCGTGAGCGAATCGGCGATCTTCTCGCGGTCCCCCGCCTTGATGCCGATGTCGATCATGGGCGCCGCAGCCGACGCTGGCTTGCCTGTCTTTCGGGCCATGGGTACTTACTCCTCGACCAGGTGTCCCGCCACATGATCGCAGAGCGGGGCGGGCGGCGCGAGCGCCGCGGCCCATCGCCGCGCGCGCCGTTCAGCGCGTGACCCGCCTGCCCTGGCTCCAGCGCTGTCCCTGGCCCCGACCCTGGACGCGGCCGTGCCCGTGGCCACCGCCGTGTCCGCGAGCCTGCCCAGGCTGGCGGGGCTGGGCATTGCGGCGCGGCGCCTGTTGCGCGTGCCGTGGCAGTGGCTCGGGGCGCGGCGGCGGCGCTGTCGCACTCACCTCGAACGGCGGCGTCGCCGCGTAGGGCACGGCGCGCTTGAGCACCTTCTCGATGTCGCGCAGCAGGCCGCCCTCGTCGGGCCCGACGAGCGAGACCGCGTGGCCGGTTGCACCCGCGCGGGCCGTGCGGCCGATGCGGTGGACGTAGTCCTCCGGCACGTTGGGCAGCTCGTAGTTGACGACGTGCGGCAGCTCCTTGATATCGAGGCCGCGCGAGGCGACAT
>CAZRLI010000415.1:0-1983 GCA_964600535.1 uncultured Steroidobacteraceae bacterium
TACAAGCAGAAGGTGCACGGCGAGTGGATCGACCTGCCGCACCAGCGCGTCGGGCGGATGCACATGCTGTTCGATGAGAACACGCGCCAGTACAACAACCTCATCACCCGGGTGATGACCTGGAACGCCGTCGTGCACAACTACGAATGGAGCGACGACAACAGCGCCGAGATCGACCAGGGCTGGATCGCCGCGGCCGACACGCTCGCCGGACTCGCCACGAAGATCGGTCGTGATCCGGCGGTGATCGAGGCCACCGTGCAACGCTACAACGACGCCTGCGCCAGCGGCCACGACGCCGAGTTCGGGCGCCGCAGGGAAACGCTGCAGCCGATCGCCACGCCTCCCTACTACGCCATCGAGGTCGTGCCCGCGATCGTCTGCACGGGCGGTGGCGCGCGCCGCAATATCGAGTCGGAAGTGCTCGATCACGCCGGCAAGCCGATTCCGCGGCTCTATGAAGCCGGCGAGCTCGGCTCGATGTTCTCCAACCTCTACCAGAACGGCTCCTATCTCACCGAGGCCATGATCTCGGGCCGCGCGGCGGGCGGCAATGCCGTGCGCCTCCCGGCGGTCGCAGACTAGCGCGCCGCGCGGTATCGTGCCGGGCCATGCGGCCGTGCAGATGCCTCGCCCTGTTTTCCCTGGTCGCGCTGACGGCTGCCTGCGGCACCCTGCCCAATGGCCGCGCCTGGGGCGAGGACGCCACGGCCACGCCCGGCTGGCGGCAGGTGCGCGCGGCCGCATGGGAAGCGGCGCGCAGCCCGCGCGTCTGGGTACCACTGGCCGCCGCGGCGCTGCTGCAGATCGATGACTGGGACCGCGGGATCGCGGACTGGGCGCGCGAGGATACGCCCGTGTTCGGCTCGGGCACGCGCGCCGCGCGCTGGAGCGATGACCTGCGCACGGCCTCGATCGTCGCCTTCCACGCCACGTCGCTCGCGACTCCCGGTGGCGATTCCCCGCGCGAGTGGCTGCCGAACAAGTTGCGGGGCTATGCAGTGGGCGCGGCCGCGATCGCCTCGACCACGGGTCTCACCCAGGGACTGAAGTCGGCCGCGGGCCGCCGCCGACCCAACGGTGCGGACCACGAGAGCTTTCCGTCGGGCCACACGGCGGTGGCCGCGGTGCACGATCGGCTCGCCGGCCTCAACCTGCATGCGCTCGATCTCGAGCCGCGCACGCGACGCCTGGTCGGCGCCGGCCTCGACGCGATCACGATCGGCACCTCCTGGGCGAGGGTCGAAGCCGGCTGGCATTTCCCCTCCGATACGCTGGTCAGCGCGTCCATGGGGGCGTTTTTTGCGCAGTTCTATCACGACGCCTTCCTCGGGCTGGCGCACGAGGCAGCGCCCGTCGTGGACCTTGCGTTGGCGCCGGGGAGCGCGAGCCTGCGGTTCCAGTGGCGGTTTTAGAGATAATTAGATCAATATTATTAGAGTGATATGCGATAAAGTTAAAGGCAATTCCATATTGAGGTTGCGGCGAGCAGCCGGGAATTGCCGGGCAATTTCGCACCCGCATGCGTTGCCTTTCAAATCCAGCGCGCTATATTTCGCTTCTAGCTCGTTGAAAACTAATACAACGCGCCCCGGGGGATCCATGAGCACCGTGATGGAGCAAATGCAGCTTGCCGCCCTGGCCCTCACTTGCACGGGGCCCATCAAGGATCGGCTGGCGTCTGCCTATCGCGAGCACCTCGCCTCGATCGAAAGCGCGGACCTGCCGCGCGACCTCGCCGACGACCTGATTGCGGTGCGCCGCGCGATGGTGCGCGAGCGACCCCTGTGTCGTGCCGAAGATGCCGTGCAGGCCACGGTACGCAAGATGTCGAACGAGGAAGCCGTGGAAATCGCCGGGCGCGTGGTGATGCTTTTCGGTGCCCTGTGCGGCCAGTCGCAGCCCGCCCACAAGCTCGCGCCGGTGAACGGCGCGGCGGTCGTGCACATCAATCGAGCTTGAATTCGATCACGTCCCAGCGCG
>CAZRLI010000416.1:0-1980 GCA_964600535.1 uncultured Steroidobacteraceae bacterium
CGACCTGGAACTCCACGGCGCGCAGCACGGTGAAGGCCTCCTCCGCCGGAAACTTGTGCGCGACCGCCCAGCGCGGCTCGCGCGAGATGAAGCCCAGCCGCTCCTGTGCCTGTCGCTCGTTCACCTTGTAGACGACGCCATCAATCTGGTACGGGAGCGTCGCGCGCTGGGCGGCCAGCCCGCGGTAGTACTCGAGGCAGGCCTCGGGCCCGGTCACCGTCGCCGCGAGCGAATTGGTCGCAAAGCCGAGCGTGCGCAGCCATGCGAGCAATTCGCTCTGCCGCGCCGGCGGGACCATCGGCTCGATGGCGCCGAGCCCGTAGGCATACAGCTGCAGCGGCCGCGTGCGCGTCACCTGCGGATCGAGCTGGCGCACGCTGCCGGCGGCCGCATTGCGCGGGTTCACGTAGGTCTTCTCGCCGCGCGCGGCCAGCTGCTCGTTCAGGCGGCGAAAGCCCTCGAGCAGCATGAAGATCTCGCCGCGCACCTCGAGCAGGCCCGGCGCCGCGCCGGCGAGCCGCTTCGGCACGCTGGGGATCTGCGCGACCGTCGCCGTGACGTCTTCGCCCCGGCCGCCATCGCCGCGCGTGGCCGCCTGCACGAGGCGGCCGTCGCGATAACTGACGGAGATCGCCAGTCCGTCGAGCTTGGGCTCCGCGGCGTACTCGACGGGCGCCTCGCTGCCGAGGAGCTTGCGCACGCGGCGGTCGAAATCCAGCACATCGCCATCGCTGAACCCGTTGCCGAGCGAGAGCATCGGCACGCGATGCACGACCACGCCGAAGCCTGCCGCCGGGCCTGCGCCCACGCGCTGCGTCGGCGAGTCGGGCGTGACCAGCTCCGGGAACCCGGCCTCGAGGTCCCGCAGCTCGCGCACCAGCTGGTCGTAGTCCGCGTCGGAGATCTCCGGGTCGTCGAGCGCGTGGTAGCGCAGGTCGTGATGGGCAATCTCGGCGCGCAGCGCTTCGGCACGCCGCCGCGCCGCCTCGTTCACGGGCCGGACCCCGCGCACTGGGCGCGCAGCGCGACCACCCGCGCCGTCGTCAGCGGCTCGCCGCGCTGGTCGCGCAGCTCGGCATTGAGCCGGGAGGCGAGATTGCGCGCCACTTCGACGAGGCGGTCGAAGATGTCCGGCGCTGGCAGCGCACCCGGCAGGACGGCAAAGATGTTGATGCCCGCGAAGCGCTCCGCATCCATCGCGTCGAGGCGGAATATGCCGGGGCGCGTGAGCCCGGCCGCACTGACCAGGACCCGCCCGTCCTCGCCCGGCAGATGGAAGATCTCCATCGGCCCGTGCAGGAAGCCCTCGCCCACCAGCGCCTGGCGCACCGAGCGGCCGGCGAAACGGTCGGCACCGCGCGGCACGACCCGCAGTGCGACGATCTGCCGCTCAGCCTCGGGCGGCCAGTCGAGCACAAGGTCGCCACCGGCCAGCGCGGCGACCGGCGGTGGCTGCCACGGCGCGGCGTCGGCCTCGCGCTCGATCGCGGGACCGATGACCGCGTCCTCGTACTGGACCGCCTCGAGCTCGGGCGACAGTGCCACGTGGACCGGCAGCGCCGGCTCCGCCGGCTTCGAAGCAAACGACAGGTCGATATCCACCGCGTCGCTCACCTGGATGACCGGCAGGTCCTGCGCCGCCTCGCGTGTCGCGCGCACGGGGGCCGGCGGCTGTGGCGCGACCGCGGGCGGCACCGCGGGGGGCGAGGCAGGCTGCCGCCCGGCCCTGCCCTTGCGGCGCTCCCAAGCCAGCAGGCCGACGATCAGCACCGCGCCGGCGAGCAGGAGAATGACGCGCAATTCGGGCAAGGCGCCGCCCCTATGCGGTGGCGAGCCGGACGGCTTCGTCGACGTCGACAGCCACGAGCCGTGACACACCGGGCTCCGTCATGGTGACGCCGAGCAGGCTCGACGCCAGTTCCATGGTCACCTTGTTGTGCGTGATGAAGATGAACTGCACGCGCTGCGACATGTCCCGCA
>CAZRLI010000417.1:0-1974 GCA_964600535.1 uncultured Steroidobacteraceae bacterium
CTCGTGTTCGAGCAGCCGCTCAACGAGCGCATGCGCACCTTCCTGCGCATCGACTTCCTGTACGGCCAGGCCTCGTACCACAACGAGCGCGCCAGCGAGTGGGGCAGCCGCGCGGCCATCGGCAGCCTGATCGACATCCTCGCGATCACCACCCGCGGCGATGCACGGGCGGACACGCTCAAGGAGCTCGAGCGCCACATGACGCTGCTCAACGAGTTCCAGTCGAAGCCGAATGTCGACGCTTCGCGGTTGCGCGCCGTGCTCGCGAACCTGATGCGCCTGCGCACCGAGCTGCTCGCGGCCGGCTCCGCCTACCTGCAGCCGATCAAGGAATCCGAATTCCTCGCCGCCGTGAAGCATCGCAGCGCGATACCGGGCGGGACCTGCGAGTTCGACCTGCCCGACTACTACTACTGGCTGCAGCAGCCGGCGCAGCTGCGCACCGCGGCCTTCAATGAATGGCTGGCGCTGCTGCGGCCGCTGTGCGATTCGATCGCGGAACTGCTGTGGCTGACGCGGCAGAACGGCCGGCCGCGCAATGAGGTCGCCAAGGGCGGCGTGTTCCACATCACCTTCGACCGCGAGTCGCCGGTGCAGCTGCTGCGCATCGGCGTGCCGCAGGCGCTCGGCCTCTATCCGGAAATCAGTGGCAGCCACTATCGCTCGAGCGTGCGCTTCCTCGCATGGAACGGCCTCGGCGTGCGCCCCACGCAGGCGACCGCGGACGTGCCGTTCACGCTGAGCTGCTGCAGTTGAAGGTCCCCTGCCCCACCTGCAAGCGCGCGACCGAATGGTCGGAGGCCTCGCCGCACCGCCCGTTCTGCAGCGATCGCTGCCGCCTCATCGACCTCGGCGCCTGGCTTTCCGGTGAGCACGCCATCCCGGGCGAGCCGGCCGATGCCGCGCCGGATGGTCCGCAGGCGCCGCAGCGACGCGATTGCGGCTCATCCGCCTGATTTCTTCAATGCCGCGATGGCGCTCGCCAGCACTGCGGCGTCCATCTGGTCCTTGGGGCGCAGGCCCTGCTTGGTGAGTAGCAGGCCCTCGAGATTGAGCACCCGCAACGCGACCCCTTCCAGGTCGACGACCTCGATATAGTGCCGCATCTCGTCCCAGGACCGGCCCGCGATCGACGGCATCACGTCCACCGTGAATTCGTCGTTGACGCGGATCGCATAGCGCCGGTCGCGCGCAAACACGTCCGGGTCGTTGGCGAGCTCATTGACGGCGCCATCGGGCAGGCGGCCGAGCGCCAGCATCCAGCGGCGCGCATTCTCGGCGCCAGGTTCGACCAGGATATCGATGTCCTCCGAGAAGCGGTTGATGCCATGCACGGCGATCGCGTACCCGCCGACGAGTGCGTACTCGACGCCGGCGCCCTCGAGGTACCTCGCGAGCTCGCGCAGGTCGCCCCAGGTGGCCGGCCGGGTGTATTCAGCCACGCCCGGAGCGCCGGGCAACCACGGCGTCGAGGGTCCAGCGCTCGCGATCCCGTGTCATCTCGTCGTGGCTGCCATAGACGAAGACACCCTTCGGCGCCCGCGTGACGTAGCGGGCATTGGCGGACATCGCGTCGCGCGCGGCCTTCGGCGGCAACTTGCCGATGGGCGCCGCCACCCGCCGGCCGACAACGCGCCGGATCGGCTGCTGGTCCGGGGCAACCGGCGCCGCGACCGTGTCCTCGCGCCTCTTCATGGCGCGATGATACGCCTCACGGAGTCGGCATGCCGAGTGCCTTCGCCGCGAATGCCCACTGGTCCGCGAAGTCCTCGATCTGCCCGATGTACTCACGGCCCGAGCGTACCCGGGCGCACTCGTGAGGCAACCCGGCGGCGTGGGCGCGGCGGTCGTGGGTGGGGACGTACTGCGCTCCCCCGACGCTGTGCAGCCAGTTGACGCGCGGCGGTTCGATGTCGCGATCGGCGCTGATGCCGTTGTGGCTGATGGTGATCGTGGCCATCGAGGAAATCCGGG
>CAZRLI010000418.1:0-1959 GCA_964600535.1 uncultured Steroidobacteraceae bacterium
ATCGGCCGGCAGGTGCTTCATGATGAAGCGCGGCGTCGCCACGTAGGGCTCGTGGCTGTACTGTTCGAAGAACATCCACTGCAGGGCCCGCGCGCGCCCGAGGCGGTCGCCGGGGACGAGGGGCGATCCTTCCGCGAGGTACCAGATGATCGCGTTCGACTCGGCGAGGAAGCTGCCGTCGTCCAGTTCGAGGGTCGGGATGCGGCCGTTCGGGTTGCGCGCCAGGAAGGCCGGCGTGCGGGTCGCGCCGCGCAGGATGTCGCACTCCTCCCATTCGTACGCGAGGCCGAGGTGCGCCAGCGTGAGCCGCACCTTGTAACCGTTGCCGGAGTCGAGGTAGTCGTAGAGCTTCATCGCCTTTGCCTCCCTCCCGATAGCATAATCGCGGCATGGACTCCGTGTTCTACCGGCGAGGCTTCGCGCTCGTCGCCGCCCTCGTCATCGGCTACCTGCTGTTCCGGATCCTGGCGCCGTTCACCGGGCCCATCGTCTGGGCCACCTTTCTCGCCTTCATGCTCCAGCCGCTGCACGCGCGGCTGACGCGTCGCCTGCACGGCCGCGCCGGGCTCTCCGCGGGACTGCTCACCGCGATCACGCCGCTCGCCATCCTCGTGCCACTGTCGATACTCGGGGGGGTGTTCGCGGCGCAGGCGGCCGAGCTCGCGACACGCGCGCAGGGGCTGTTCCAGCGCATCGGCGCCGGCGGATTCGCGGAGCTGCGCAGCTATCCGCTCGTCGGCCGCCCGCTGGCGTGGCTCGAGGCAAACGCCGGCTTCGGCGAGGCGCAGCTGCGCGACTGGCTGCTGGCGGGCGGGCAGTCGTTCCTCAAGTGGGGCGCGGCGCTCGGCGGCAACGTGGTGGTCGGTGCCCTTGGCACGGCGGTCGGCTTCGGCATCGCCATCGTCCTGCTGTACTTCTTCGTGCGCGACGGCGCCGCCTGGGCGGAGCGCTGCACCCGCCTCATCCCGATGGAGCCGCCACGGCGCCGCGACCTGATCCGGCACCTCGCGCAGGTCACGCGGGCGGTGGTCTACGGCAGCGGCGCGACGGCGCTGTTGCAGGGTGTGGCCGTCGGCATCGGTTTCGCGATCGCGGGGCTGCCGACCTACGTGGTATTCGGCGTGCTCGCTGCACTCGTGTCGCTGCTGCCGATGGGCGGGGCGGCGCTCGTGTGGGCGCCGGGCGTGCTGTATCTGGCTGCGGTGGGACGCTGGGGCATGGCGGTCTTCCTCCTGCTCTGGGGCTTCGGCGTGTCCTTCGGCGACAACTTCCTCCGGCCGCTGCTCGTCTCGCGCCATGCCCAGGTCTCGACGCTCACGGTGTTCATCGGCGTGCTCGGCGGCGCGGCGGCCTTCGGCGCCATCGGACTCATCGTCGGCCCGCTGGTTCTCACGCTCGCCAAGGCGCTGCTCGATTACGTGGATGAAAAGCTCGTGCCGCCGGCATAATGGGCGGCCCTATGGACCTCTCCCCGATCCTCTCCCCGCTGAACGACGCACAGCGCGCAGCGGTCACCGCCCCTGTCGGCCCGATACTGGTGCTCGCCGGCGCAGGCAGCGGCAAGACACGCGTGCTCACGCACCGCGTCGCCTGGCTGATCCAGGCGGAAGGCGCCTCGCCGCACAGCGTCCTCGCGGTCACCTTCACCAACAAGGCGGCCGGCGAGATGCGCGCGCGCATCGAGGGCCTGCTCGGCGTCCCGGGTGGCTCGCTCTGGATCGGCACCTTCCACGGCATCGCGCACCGCCTGCTGCGGCTGCACTGGCGCGAGGCCGGCCTGCCGCAGGGCTTCCAGATCCTCGACGCCGAGGACCAGCTGCGCATGGTGAAGAAGATGCTGAAGGCACAGGGGCTCGACGAGTCGCGCTGGATCCCGCGCGAAGTCGTCTGGTTCATCAACCACCAGAAGGACGAGGGCCTGCGCCCGAAGGCGCTGAAGGACGGCAACGACCCGACGCG